>NZ_VFTA01000033.1:0-61833 GCF_007003935.1 Mesorhizobium sp. WSM4310 | reverse complement strand
CGGCGCACCGCCCTCGTTCGTGAGGCGTATATAGTCGCCACCAATCCAAACTGTCAACACACTTCACCAAAGTTTTTGAACTTTTTGCGACAGAAATTTCGGGCCCGCTTTGTCGATAGCCGGCTGCCCCAGGGGAACAGCGGACAAGACGGCGCCGGCCACGAAGGAGCCCTATTGCCGCCGCATTGCCGTTCGACACCAAGGCCAACAAAAGAGGCCATGGCACAGCCGTGCAATGGCCTCCTTTAGGAGCCACGCAAGCCGGCGCGCGACGAGCCTTATAGAGAAGGCACGCCGCCCTCTTTGCAGAGCGCTCTATAGAAGAAGTGCCTGGGGGGGAATTCGACCGGGGCCTGGGGCTTCGTTGACTTAACCTGCCGTGACAGGCAAATGTCATGGCCACAACAAAAGCGACAAGCCGTTCCGCCCGGGGAAGAAGCAGCCTTTCTGGATGCCAGATACGGAAGATGTCATAGCCGAACTCGGCAATGAGCCGCCGCTTATCGCGGATGGCCGCAGTGGCCCGCCCGATCGGCGCGAGGTTTCTGCGCGCTGGCTGTCGGGAACATTCCTGACCGGCGTGACCTCAAGCGTGCTGATGGGCGTGGCGCTGTTCGCCGCCCTCGACGGGCGCCAGCAACTGGCGACGCCACCCGAAATCGCGGAACTGATCGGCCTTTCCAGCAATGGCGATTCCGGCGAGGTGGCCAAGACAACGAGGCTTGTGGCGCCGCGTCAGATCGCCAAGGCCAAGGACCGCCGCCGCATGGAAGTGTCGATGGTCACCAAGGTCGGCGACCGCGACGTCATCCACACAATGCCTTTCGTGCAGATCAAGATGGCGCTTGCCGCGGGCCACACCACCAGCCGACCCTACCCGCCTTTCGACCCGATGCAGGTGTTCGGCGACGACGGTGACGACGCTCCGGCGCAACCGGCGGCGGTCTCCGCCGCCTCCGGCCAGATCTATGGCGCCAAGGTCGAAAGCGAGATGAGCCTGAAGACCGTCGACTTCCCGATCGAGACGGCGGCCTTCGACGAGAAGAGCGATCTGTCCGCCGACGAGGTGGAAAAGGTGGTGCGCGAGGCCGGCACCGACCTTAGCGACGGCGCCGTGCAGGTCGCTTCACTCCACTATGTCGATCCGCAGCGATTCGGCGAAGCCTTCGCCGAGAGCATGGCCGGCTCCTATGACGTCAAGATCGTGCCGGAAAACGTCTCGGTGTCGCCGCGTGCTGCCACTGACGACCAGGCGCCGGCTTTCGCCGAGGAAATCATTCCCTTCACCAAGGACACCGACCTCACCGAGGCTTTTGCCGATTCGGGTTATACGGGCGCCGACGCCACCGGCATGGCCGAAGCGATCGCCAAGCTGTTGAACGCGCCGACGCTGAAAGCCGGAACCGTGCTGCGCGTCGGTCTCGAAGTCCATGGCGACGCCGCCAAGGTCGTGCGCACCAGCGTCTACGACAGGACCACCCATATCGTTACCATCGCGCTCGATGACCGCGGCCAGTATGTGCCGGCGCAGGAGCCGGATCCCAATCCCGAATTGTTGACGGCATTTGACGATTCGTCGGCGCCGGTGGTGGTGCGCGGCAACCTGCCCACTGTCTATGACGGTATCTACCGCACCGCCTATTCCTACGGCATGTCGAAGAAAATGACCCAGCGGCTGATCAAGCTGCTGGCATCTGGCGTCGACTTCCAGTCACGACTCAATCCGTCCGATCGTCTCGAAGTGCTGTTCTCGCAGCCGGACGGGGATGACCAGACCTCCGACGATTCGGAGCTCCTCTATGTCTCGGCGAACTTCGGCGGTACGACGCGCAACTTCTATCGCTTCCAGATGCAAGACGGCAGCACCGACTATTTCGACGAGGATGGATCGAGCGCCGAGCAGTTCCTGCTGCGCAACCCGCTGCCCAACGGAAGATTCACCTCCGGCTTTGGCGCGCGCAAGCATCCTATCCTGGGGTATGTCCGTATGCACACGGGCACCGACTGGGCCGCCCCGATCGGATCCCCGATCATCGCCGCCGGCAATGGCGTCGTCGAGAAGGCCGGTTGGGCTGGCGGCTATGGCAAGCAGATCATCCTGCGCCATGCCAATGGCTACGAAACCTCCTACAACCACCAGAGCGCCTTTGCAAAAGGCATCGAGCCGGGCGTTCGGGTTCGCCAGGGCCAGGTCATTGGCTATCTCGGCCAGACTGGTCTTTCCACCGGTCCGCATCTCCACTACGAGCTGATCGTCAACGGCACCAAAGTCGATTCGATGCGTGTTCGGCTGCCGGTCGGCAAGGTGCTGAAGGGCGACGACCTCGTCGCCTTCAAGCGCGAGCGCGAGCGCATCGACGACCTGCTGAAGCAGGAAGAAGGCAATTCGCTCAAGGTCGCGAGCGCCAAGATCGACGGCTAGAGCGATTGAAAGCGCCACGCGCTTTGCCCGGAAAAACCGCTCACACTTTTCCTGGAATTGCTCTGAACCTTGGCCAATCCGGCATCGGCGAATCAGTTTCGCGACGAATCAGCTGACGATTCATCGGTGTGGCGCGGCCAGGGCAGCGTCTGACCCGAAACGGTAATCCATGCGATGATCGCGGCAAGCAGGCAGAGCACGGCGGTCGTCAAGGATATGGCTGAAAAGGCCATGTCGCTGGCAGCAAGCCGTGTTGCTTCGAGTTCGGGCGGCAGGCCTGTCGATACCGGTTCGCCAAACCCCGGAATGCCTGGCCTGACCCTGGTGTCGAGCATCGTTGAATAGACCCCGGTGGCAAGCGAGCCCATTGCCGCCACCGCGATCAGGCCGCCAACGCGCGAGACGGCATTGTTGATGCCGGAGGCAGCCCCCGTATCCTTGTCTTCCACCGCCGTCATGATCGCGGTGGACAGTGGCGAGACGACCAGCGCCATGCCGAGGCCCATCAGCGCCATCAGCGGAAATATTCCGGTCCAGAAATGGTGGATGCCGGCACGGGCGAGCAAGGCAAGTCCGGCGAAGGCGAAAGCCACGATCAGGCTGCCGCAGGCGATCGGGAAACGCGGTCCGATCCGGTCCGACAACTGCCCGACCGGTCCCGACAGAAGGGCGATCGATGCCGACAGCGGCAGGAAGATGAAGCCGACCTCCGCCGTGCTCAGTCCCCAGCCGGCGATCAGCAGCATCGGCAGATAGAAAAGATTGGCCGACAGCGCGAAATAGAGGAAGAAGGTCGCCACATTGGCACCGGCAAAAGCGCCGATGCGAAACAGGCTGAGGTCGATCATCGGCTCGCGTCGCCGGTGTTCGAACAGGATGAAGACCACAAGCAGTACCGCGCCGGCGGCAATGCTCGGCCCCGCCATATTGCCCTCGCCGCTCGAACTCATCGAGGTCAGCCCATAGGCGAGTGCGCCGAACGCCAATGTCGCGAGCGCACCCCCGCCGAGATCGAGGCTGCGTTTTTCCGTCGCCGCATCGGCTGGGATCTTGACGAGCAGCAAGTAGATCGAGATCAGCCCGAGCGGCAGGTTGACGGCGAAGATCGCCCGCCAGATGCCGTCGCCGAAAGCCGACAGCACCAGGCCGCCGAGCACCGGCCCGAGGGCCGTGGTCAGCGCCGAGGCGGCGGCCCAGATGCCGATTGCACGGCCGCGCTCCTTTTTTGGATAGGCCTTGGCGATGATGGCGAGGCTGCCCGGCACCATGATCGCCGCACCAATACCCTGGACAGCGCGAAACCCGATCAGCACGACAGCATTCGGCGCCAGCGCGCAGGCGAGCGAGGCAACGATGAACAGCGCGATGCCGGCCACGAAGGCACGGCGCAGCCCGAACCGGTCGCCGGCGGCGCCGCCGGCAAGGATCAGCGCCGAAAGCGTCAATGCATAGGCATTGGAGATCCACTGCGCCTCGGCAAGGCTGGCGCCGAGGTTGACACGGATCGCCGGCATGGCGATGGCCAGGATCGAGCCGTCGATGAAGCCGAGCGCCGAGGCCAGGATCGCCGCGATCAAGACGAATCGCCGCTGCGATTGCGGACAAAAGGTTCCGTTCGTGACCGGGCTGGTCAGCGGGACGGCGGCGGCTTCATTGGGCGAATGCATGCCACCTCACTTAGACCCCAAGCGCGCCGGCAACAACCGGCCAGCAGCTTGCAGTCCTTGAAACCAGCCAATTGGCCAGGATGCGTCCCGTGCTGATGCAAACGCCGGCAGTCATGCTAAGTTTTCCGGAAGAACGGCAGCCGGGGGGCAATCAATGAAACGTCCACTTGAAGCGTCGGCGGAAGGACGCGGCCGCATTGTCGGCATCACCGACGGCGTCTTTGCCATCGCGCTCACGCTCATCGTGCTCGAGATCAGGGTGCCGGCGCATGAGAGCGTGCATTCCGAGCACGATCTGCTCGTCGCCATCGCCTCATTGGCACCGCGCTTCCTGACTTATGCCTTGAGCTTCCTGACGCTGACCATCTTCTGGTTCGGCCAGCAGGCTCAGCATGGGCTGATCGCCAAATCCGACAGGCGTCTTGCCACGCTGAATCTCTGCTTTCTCGCCTTCATCGCGCTCTTGCCGTTCTCGACCGACCTTCTGGCGGACTTCCTCGAATTCAGGACGGCGGTGCTGGTCTACTGGCTCAACCTGCTGATGCTCGGCGTCACGCTGTTCGCCAGCTGGCGCTATGCGGAAAAGAACGGCTTTGTCGCCGAAGATGTCGATGCCGAAACGAAGCGCACGGTCTATCTGCGCATCGTCAAGGCACAGATCCTGTGGGCGGTCGGCGCGCTGCTCTGCCTGGTCACGCCGTTGCTCAGCGTCGGCTTCATCCTGGTGGTGCAGCTGATCTATGCCGCCGCGCCGCGCGGCTCATTGCTGCGCAAAGTCATCGGCTGAAGGTCCGCCGACAAACTCCACGGTGACGCCTGGCGACACCAGCTTGGCGAGTTCGCGCGCATCCCAGTTGGTCAGGCGCACGCAGCCATGGCTTTCGGTCTTGCCGATCTTCGACGGCTCGGGCGTTCCGTGGATGCCGTAGGTCGGCTTGTCCAGGGCAATCCACACCGAGCCGACGGGGCCGTTAGGGCCTGGCGGAATGGTCAGGATCTTGTCGTTCTGGCCCTGCTTGAAGTTGATGTTCGGGTTGTAGGTGTAGTTCGGGTCGAGCGCGATGCGCGACACGGCGTGGATGCCGGTGGGCGAAGGCGTGTCGGCAGAGCCGATGGTCGCGGGATAGGCCGCGACCAGCTTGCCGCCCGCATCGTAGGCGTACGCTTCCTTCCTGGTCTTGTCGGCGACGATGCGCGCGACCGGCGTCGAGACCAGCTTGCCGAAATTGGCGACCTTGATGATCGTGCCGGGACGGTTGAAGTCGAGGCCCTTGTTGATCGACTTCAAATAGTTCTCGTCCATGTGGAAGCGCTCGGCCAGCGCCTCGGTGACGGAGGTGTAGCCCATGCGGTCGAGCTGCGCCTTCTGGCTGTAATCTTCCGGGATCGAGGCGACATAGGGGCCAGCCGCATCTTCCGCTGTGATGGTGTAATTGGCGAAAGCATCGCCGCCCGATTGCGCGAGCGCTGCCTGGATGCCGACTGTGTCCGTCGATTTCAGATTGCTGCCGGTGATCTGGTTATAGGCGGCCAAGGCCTTATCGACATTCGAGCCGAAACGCCCATCGATCACGCCCGGCGAAGCGCCGCCGCGGTCGAGCAGCACCTGCAGCGCCGCCACGTCCTGGCGCACGCCGAGCGACAGCGACGGATCGACGGCGGCCTTGCCGCCAGTATCAGGCGGCAGGGAAGCCTGCGTATCCGGATTGACCTGCTCTACGTCCGGCTGCGCAGGGTCTATCGCGGCCTCGTCTAGCGGCTGGCGCTTGATGGCGCCCGGCTTTGCCGTTGGCGCATCGGGATAGCTGTTGTCGTAATTGCCGTCGTCCTGCGGCGCCGGCGGATAGGCTTCGACCGAATTGTCGCCATAGGGGTCGTATTCGTCCGCCGGCGGCGGGATGACCCGGCCTTCCTCTTCCAACTGCTTGCGGCGGAAGCGCGCCATGTCTTGTGGATCGTCGAGATAGTAGCGGTCATCATCGGTGGGAGCCCGGCCCAATTCGCGCAACCTTGTCTCGCGGCGCAGTGCACGCCGGTCAAGCCGCGTCTGCGGCGGCTGGATGGCGATGACCTTGCCGGTGTCGGCATCGACGATGACGCGGTTGCCGCGGGCGTCGTAATAGATGTCCAGATTTCCGTCCTGGGCCACAAGAATGCCGCCATCATCGGTGGCGCGGGCAACCTTTCGTGCACTGTCCTGCGCCGGCGCGGCAAGCGCACCGAAAGACACAAGCCCGGTGGCAAGCGCCGAAAGGGCAAAGATCGTGCGGAACATCGTGGCCAACTCTCCGGTCCCTAATTGCCGCCGCCCGGCATTGTACACTGGGCGAACCCCTTCGCCAGCAAACCAGTTACCCCACCCTATGGTTCCAATATGAACCGGGCATGAAGATGGCGGTTTTTCGGCGCACCGACGAATACTCGCTAGCTTGCGAGCCCCAATTCCTTGCGCGCCTGCTTGGTCAGCTTCAGGGCGACAAGGCGATGGCTCTCGCGCAAATAATCCTCCAGCGCAGCATCATCCATGCTCTGGCTTGTCCGACGCTGGATCCACTTCATGCCGCGCGAGGCAAGGTAGGGCGCGGGCCGCAAACCCGGCTGCTCCCTCAGCACGTCATAGGCGATGTCGGAACATTTGAAGGTGACGAAGAGCTGCTGGCCCTGATCCCAGCCACCGATCGCAAATACCTTGGTGCCGACCTTCCAGACATGGGCGCCACCCCACTGGACGACGTGGTTTACCGCGGGCAGTGAGGCGCAGAAGCCATTGTAATCGTCCAGCGTCATCCGCCCTCCACCCTCAATATGAAAACGCCGCGCGTCCAGGATGGACGCGCGGCGTTGAAATCAGGCCGCCGCTTCGGTCGCGACGACCGTCGGCTTCGAGCGGAAGTTCAACCGGTCGGAACCGGACGTGACCTTGACGGTCGAACCGTCGAGAATCTCGCCGAGCAGGATCTTCTCCGCCAGCGGATCCTGCAGTTCCTTCTGCATCACCCGCTTCAGCGGCCGCGCGCCATAGGCCGGGTCGTAGCCCTTGGCCGCCAGCCACTCAATCGCCTCGTGATCCAGCGACAGCGTGATCTTGCGATCGACGAGCAGGCTTTCCAGCCGCTTGAGCTGGATTTCGACGATGCGGTCCATGTCCTTGCGGCGCAGCCGGTGGAACAGGATCACCTCGTCGACGCGGTTGAGGAATTCCGGCCGGAACGATGCCCTGACCACGCCCATCACCTCGTCGCGCACGGCATCGACATCCTGGTCCTCGCCGAGATTGACCAGATATTCGGCGCCAAGGTTCGACGTCATGATGATCAGCGTGTTGCGGAAATCGACCGTGCGGCCCTGCCCATCGGTGAGCCGGCCGTCATCGAGCACCTGCAAGAGCACGTTGAAGACATCGGGATGCGCCTTCTCGATCTCGTCGAACAGCACGACCTGATAGGGCCGGCGCCGCACCGCTTCGGTCAGCGCGCCGCCTTCCTCATAGCCGACATAGCCGGGAGGCGCGCCGATCAGCCGGGCGACCGAGTGCTTTTCCATGAACTCCGACATGTCGATGCGCACCATGGCGCTGTCGTCGTCGAACAGGAAGCTTGCCAGCGCCTTGGTCAGTTCGGTCTTGCCGACGCCCGTCGGCCCGAGGAAGATGAACGAGCCGATCGGCCGGTTCGGATCCTGCAGCCCGGCACGGGCACGCCGCACCGCCTTGGAAACGGCTTGCACCGCCTCGCCCTGGCCGACGACCCGCTTGCCGATCTCGTCTTCCATGCGCAGCAGCTTGTCACGCTCGCCCTGCAGCATCTTGTCGACTGGAATGCCGGTCCAGCGCGAGACGATATGGGCGACGTGGTCCGGGGTGACCACTTCCTCGACCATGCCGGCCTTGCCGTCCTGGGCTTCGGCTTCCTTCAGCTTCTTCTCGAGTTCCGGGATCTTGCCATAGGCAAGCTCGCCGGCGCGCTGGAACTCGCCCTTGCGCTGGGCAATGGCAAGCTCGTTGCGTGCCTCGTCGAGCTGCTTCTTCAAGTCGGCCGCAAGCCCGAGTTTCTGTTTCTCGGCCTGCCACTTGGTTGTGATCTCGGTCGATTCCTCCTCAAGGCCGACAAGTTCCTTCTCCAGGCGGGCGAGCCGGTCCTTCGAGGCATCGTCCGTCTCGACCTTCAGCGCCTCGCGCTCGATCTTGAGCTGCATGATGCGGCGGTCGATCTCGTCCAGCGCCTCGGGCTTGGAATCGACCTGCATCCTCAGCCGCGAAGCGGCCTCGTCGACCAGGTCGATCGCCTTGTCCGGCAGGAAGCGGTCGGCGATATAGCGGTTGGACAGCGTCGCCGCCGCCACCAGCGCCGAGTCCGAGATACGCACCTTGTGGTGCTGCTCGTATTTTTCCTTCAGGCCGCGCAGGATCGAGACGGTGTCCTCCACCGTCGGCTCATCGACAAAGACCGGCTGGAAACGGCGGGCAAGTGCCGGATCCTTCTCGACATGTTTTCTGTATTCATCGAGCGTGGTCGCGCCGACGCAGTGCAGTTCACCGCGCGCCAGCGCAGGCTTCAGCAGGTTCGACGCATCCATCGCGCCGTCCGCCTTGCCGGCGCCGACCAGCGTGTGCATCTCGTCGATGAACAGGATGATGTTGCCATTGGCCGACGTGACTTCGGAGAGCACGGCCTTCAGCCGCTCCTCGAACTCGCCGCGATATTTGGCACCGGCGATGAGTGCGCCCATGTCGAGCGCCATCAGCTGCTTGTCCTTCAGCGATTCCGGCACGTCGCCATTGACGATGCGCAGCGCCAGGCCTTCGGCGATCGCCGTCTTACCGACGCCCGGCTCGCCAATCAGCACCGGATTGTTCTTGGTGCGGCGCGACAGCACCTGGATGGTGCGGCGAATCTCGTCGTCACGACCAATGACCGGGTCGAGCTTGCCGGCGCGCGCGTCGGCGGTCAGGTCGCGCGCGTACTTCTTCAGCGCGTCATAGCCTTGCTCGGCACTCGCCGAATCGGCGGTGCGGCCCTTGCGGACATCATTGATGACCTGGTTCAGCGCCTGCGCGGTGACGCCGGCCTTTGCCAGTATGTCGGCGGTCTTGGCCGACTTTTCCATGGTGAGCGCCTGCAGCAGCCGTTCGACCGTGACGAAGCTGTCGCCGGCCTTCTTGGCCAGTTCTTCGGCCGTCGAGAACACCTTGGCCAGCGGCTGCGCCAGATAGAGCTGGCCATTGCCGCCCTCCACCTTCGGCATTGCCTCGAGCGCCGTCTCGACGCCGAGCTTGACGTCGCGGACATTGCCGCCGGCGCGTTCGATCAGCGACGCGGCCAAGCCCTCGTCATCGTCGACGAGCACCTTCAGAATGTGTTCGGGGGTGAATTGCTGGTGATTGCGGGAGAGCGCCATGGTCTGCGCGGACTGGATGAAGCCGCGCACGCGCTCGGAGTACTTCTCAAGGTTCATATCTGTCTCCTTCCATCACCGGCCCGCTTTGCGGCACCGGATCAGATTGCGGTGACGGACCCGCCCATTCGAGCCGGATCCTGTTCAGCCGAGATATGGTGCATAGGCCATGCCGTCTCAAGGCGCCTTGATGTCGGTCAATGCATAATATTCCACGTCAGCCGAAACGAAAACGGCGGAGATTTCTCCCCGCCGTTCAACGTCTTGAAATGCCGTTCGATCAGTTGTCGATGTCGACGATCGCCGGCTCGGCATTGCCGCTATCGGCCGGGGCCGCGGCCACCTCGCCGGCATCCGCATTGTCGCTGCCGCCATCGACCTGGTCGGCACTGGCGCGCGGACGGCGCGGACGGCGCGGGCGACGGGCAGCGCCGCTCTCGGCTGCCGCCTCGTTGAGCTCGGCCTGGGCGGCAAGAGCCGCTGGCGAAAAACTCTCGAACAGCGGCACCGGCTCGGCGACGGCAACGGTCTCGGCCGGTGAACCAGGCTCTAGCTGCACCTCCGCCTGTGCCGGGGCTTCGTTGCGCTGCTGGCCGCCTTGCTCGGTCGGTGACGGGTAATCACGCTGGCCATAGCCGCCATTTGGGCGGCGATCGCGGTGACGCCCGCCATTGTTGTCGCGGCCACCATTGTTGCGCCCGTTGTTGTCGCGCCCGCCATTGTCGCGCCCACCATTGTCGCGATTGTCGCGGCCGTCACGGTTCAGTGCGACCTCGGCCGGCATGCCCTCGATCACCGGCTGCGGACCGGCGCCATGGTTGATGACAGGAATTTGCGGATCGGAGACGGTGTTGCCCCCATTGCCGGCGCCATTGTTGCCGGCATTGTCGAAATCGTCGCGATCTTCATCGCCGTCATCGTCGAAATCGTCACGGTTCTGCTGGACGTTCTGGATCGGCATCTGCGCCTGCGCGGCGGCAATGATGCGATTGTAGTGTTCGGCGTGCTGGAGATAGTTCTCCGCCATGACCCGGTCGCCGGAGCTTTGCGCGTCACGGGCCAGGGTAGCGTATTTCTCGGCGATCTGCTGAGCCGATCCACGGATCTTCACATCCGGGCCGTTGCTCTCGTAGTTGCGCGTCAGGGGATTCGGGCCCTTGCGGTTGTTGTTGTTGTTATTGTTGTTGCCACCGCCGCCGCCATTGTTGTTGCGACCGCGCATGCGCCTGTTCTGCTGTTGTGGCCTCATTCGACTCTCTTCATCTTGAAATTTTCGAAAACTCGTTACGAACGGAGGCGCTCATGCAGCCAGCCGTTTCGTTTCTTCACCGGCGTTCGCCCGCATCAATTGCGTTGGCGCCACGTGCCATCCTGTTCCGGTTACATCACTTGCCGGACGATTCCCGCACGAAGCTTGGGCGTCGTTTGCGCAAGAAGGCAGCTATTTCCAAGGAGGACCGAATCGCTAAGAGCACTGCCTGCTTCGTCTCATCCGGTTGAGGCGACCCTAGCCGCATTCCCTGGTATTGCCAAGCGGTTTTTTCGCACTGCGCCAAGGCTTATCCCCATTGAAAGACAAGAACCCTGTCGTTTCCGCCGAGATCACGCAAAGCAGCAGCCGATGCATAACCAGCCGCCTTGAATATATCCGTAACCTCATTGCGTTGCGTATGGCCGATCTCGACCGCAATCCTGCTTTCGGCTTCTAGAAACCGTGCCGCCTCGGCGGCAATGATCCTGTAGGGGTTCAGCCCATCCACGCCGCCATCCAAGGCTTGGCGTGGGTCGAAATCGCGGACCTCGTCCTGCAGATTTCCAATGTCTCCTGACGGTATATAGGGAGGGTTTGCGGCAATTACATGGTATCGGCCGGAAACTTTTTCGAACCAGTCCGACTGCACCGTCGCGAACCTGGCCTCAAGTCCGAGTTCCCCGGCATTGCGCGCCGCCGTCGCCAGCGCACCGGCGGAAATGTCGACACCGGTGGCGGTCGCGGCCGGCACGGCACTCAGCAGCGCCAGCGCGATCGCTCCCGTCCCGGTGCCGAGATCAAGGATGCGGCAGGCCCCCTCCCGCGCGGCCATTGCCTTGACGAAAGGCAGCACGGCCTCGACCAGCGTTTCGGTATCCGGCCTCGGCTCGAGCGTTTCCGGCGACAGCAACAGACGCAAACCGTAGAATTCGCGGTAGCCGAGGATGCGGTGCACCGGTTCGCCACCCGCCCGGCGTCTCAGGGCGGCATCGATCGCGGCGATGGTGTTGCTGTCGATCATGCGTTCAGGATCGGCAATGGCCTGCGTGCGCGTCGTGCCGGAAAAATGTTCGACGATCAGCCGCGCATCGAGCGCCGGATCGCCGACCCCGGCCGCCATAAGCTTGGCCCGCGCTGCCCGCAGCAGCGGCCCCAGCGCCTCGGGCAGAGGGTCAGCCATCAAGGCCGATATCGGCCAGCAGCTTCGACTGGTGATCGGCGATCAGCGCGTCGATGATCTCGTCGAGCTCGCCCATCATCACCCGGTCGAGCTTGTAGAGCGTCAGGTTGATGCGATGGTCGGTGACGCGGCCTTGCGGGAAATTGTAGGTGCGGATGCGCTCCGAACGGTCGCCGGAGCCGACCTGCGATTTGCGCGATTCAGAGCGTTCCTCATCTGCCTTGCCGCGCTCCAGGTCATAGAGCCGGGCGCGCAGGATCTGCATGGCCTTCGCCCGGTTCTGGTGCTGCGACTTCTCCGCCTGCACCACCATGATGCCGGTCGGCAAATGGGTAATGCGCACCGCCGAATCGGTGGTGTTGACGTGCTGCCCGCCGGAGCCCGAGGCACGCATCGTGTCGATGCGGATGTCTTCGGCGCGGATTTCGATGTCGACCTCTTCCGCTTCCGGCAGAACGGCCACGGTCGCCGCCGAGGTGTGAATGCGCCCACTGGCCTCGGTCGCCGGCACACGTTGCACGCGATGAACGCCGGATTCGAATTTCAGATGGGCAAACACGCCCTTGCCCGAGACGGTGGCGATGATTTCCTTGAACCCGCCGGCATCGCCGTCGCTGGCCGACACGGTTTCGAACCGCCAGCCGCGTTCGGCGGCATAGCGCTCATACATGCGAAACAGGTCGCCGGCGAAGAGCGCCGCCTCGTCACCGCCGGTGCCGGCACGGATTTCGAGGATGGCGTTCTTGTCGTCGGCGGCATCCTTGGGCAGGAGCAGGATCTGGATATCCTTCTGCAGCGTTTCGATACGCTCCTCCACGCCGGGCAGATCCGCCTCGGCGAGCGCCCGCATCTCGGCGTCGGTGCCCTTGTCGGCAAGCATTGCCTCGAGGTCGGCCTGCTCATGCTCGGCCGAGCGCAATTCCCTGACCTTGGCCACCATGTCCTGCAACTCGGCATATTCCGATGCCATCTTCACATAGGCATCCGGCGCCGGGCCGGCCGACATCTGCGCTTCGAGCATCTCGAAACGCTTGACGACTTGATCCATACGATCGCGGGGCAAATTGACCATAAGGGAGACGCTACAACGGAATCGAGCGGTCGTCGGCGAAGGCCTGCAGCAGCGCCCGCATCGGCAACCCCTGTGCCGGCGCCATCAGATTGTCGTCGAAGAACGCCGTCAACTCATCCAGCGGCAGTTCCGTCAGCATCGCCTTGACCGGTCCGATCGAGGCCGGCGACATCGAGATCGAGCGGAAGCCAAGACCGATCAGCGCCATCGCCGAGATCGGCTTGCCGGCCAGTTCACCGCACAGCGTCACCGGCGTGTGGTTGCGGATGCCGGCGTCGGCGATCTGCTTGAGCACGCGCAGGAACGGCGCCGACAACGTGTCGAAGCGGTTGGCCAGTTGCGTGTTGCCGCGGTCGACCGCCATGACGAACTGGAACAGATCGTTCGAGCCGACGGAGACGAAATCGACCGCCTTCATCAATTCGTCGAGCTGGAACAGAAGCGACGGCACTTCCAGCATCGCGCCCAGCTTGAGGCTGGTCGGCAGATGATGGGCGAAACGCGAGAGATGCCGCACCTCGCGGTCGATGATTTCGCGCGCCTGGGCGATCTCGCCAAGCTCGGTCACCATCGGCAGCATCAGCTTGAGCTCGCGCCCGCCGCTGGCCTTCAGCAGGGCGCGGATCTGGGTGCGCAGCAACCCGGGCCGGTCGAGCGTCAGCCGGATCGCCCGCCAGCCGAGCGCCGGGTTTTCCTCTTGGATGGCGCCCTTGAAATAGGGCAGCACCTTGTCGCCGCCGATGTCGATGGTGCGGAAGGTGACAGGTTTGCCGCGCGCGGCCTCCAGCACGTCGCGATAGAGCTTCTCCTGCGCCTCGGCGCGCGGAAACGTCGAGGCGACCATGAACTGCAGTTCGGTGCGGAACAGGCCGATGCCGGCAGCGCCCGATTCGGCCAGTTGCGGCAGGTCGACGGCAAGCCCGGCATTCATCAGGAGATCGACTTGCACGCCGTCCCTGGTCGTCGACGGCTTCTTGCGCAGTTCGCGATAGACCTCTTGCCGTCGGGCGCGGAACCGCACCTTTTCGGCATAGGCCGCTTCGAGATCGGACTGCGGCCGCAGATGAATCGTGCCTTCCTCGCCGTCGACGATGATGGCGTCGCCGTTTTCCGCCATGGAAACGGCGCCCTTCATCTGGCCGGCGACCGGAATGCCCATGGCGCGCGCGACGATGACGACGTGGCTGGTGGCGGCACCATCCTCGAGCACCAGCCCGCGCATTTTCTCCCTGGGGTAGTCCAGCAGCTCTGCCGCGCCCATCGAGCGGGCGACGATGATGGCGTCCTTTGGCAGCGAGGCCGCGACATCTTCCGGCCCGCGGCCCATCAGCTGGCGCAAGAGCCGGTTGGCGAGGTCGTCGAAATCGCTCATCCGCTCGCGCAGATAGGGGTCGGTCATGTGCAGCATGCGGGCGCGCATGTCGCTCTGCACCTTTTCCACGGCCGCCTCGGCCGTCAGGCCGTTGCGGATCGCCTCCTCCAGGCGCCGCACCCAGCCGCGGTCGTTGGCGAACATGCGGTAGGCTTCCAGCACCTGGCGATGCTCGCCCTCGAAGGCGACGTCGCGGCGCTCCAGCATGTCGTCGATGGAGAGCCGCAGCGAACCGAGCGAGCTCTCCAGCCGCCGGACCTCTTCCTCGCTGTCCTCATTGAACAGATTGGTAACGACGATGCGCGGCTCATGCAGCACGACATGGCCGAGCCCGACGCCGTCGTTGAAGGACAGGCCGGTGAAACTGACGGGCCGGCGCAGGTCGAGTTCCAGCCCAGGCCGGGTCAGCCGCGCCAGATCGCCGGTGGCGATCATCTCGGCGATGACCATGGCGGTGGTTTCCAGCGCCTCGACCTCGTCGTCGCGATAATGGCGCATGGTCTTGTTCTGCACGACCAGGACGCCCAGCGTGCGCCCGGCCCTGAGCACCGGCACGCCAAGGAAGGAATTGTAGATCTCTTCCCCGGTCTCCGGCAGATAGGCGAAAGCCGGATGTTCCTGCGCATTGGACAGATTGAGCGGCCGCGCGCTGGCCGCGATGGTGCCGACCAGGCCTTGCCCGAGCCGCAGCTGCGCCAGGTGTACGGCGTTCGGGTTCAGACCCTCCGTGGCGTAGAGCTCAAGCACCGAATCGGCGCGCAGCACATAGAGCGAGCACACTTCCGCGACCATGTTGGAAGCGATGTCGCGCACGATCCGGTCAAGCCGCTCCTGCGGCTCCAGCGGCTCTTGCATGAGCTCGCGGAGCCGTTTCAGCAAAACGCGCGGGCCGCTGGCCTGGTCACGCATCGCGGCTTCTTCTCCAATGAAACACTTGCCGGCGCAGTTTCCGCCGCTGCCGGCATGCGCGCAACAACTGATTCAGTCTTGCTACTGCTTATCCAGACCGTAGACGGAATGCAAAGTGCGAACCGCAAGTTCGGTGTACGGACCGTCGATCAGTATCGAAATCTTGATCTCGGAGGTGGTGATGGCGCGGATATTGATCGCCTTCTCGGCCAGCGCCTTGAAAGCCGTGGCGGCGACACCGGCATGGCTCCTCATGCCGATGCCGATGACCGAAACCTTCGACATGCCGGCTTCCGACTGCACGACATCGTAGCCGACCTCGGCCTTCAGCCCGTCGAGCACGGCCAGCGCCTTGTCGACGTCACCCGAAGGCACGGTGAAGGTCATGTCGGTGAACTTGCCGTCCTCGGAGATGTTCTGGACGATCATGTCGACATTGATGTTGGCCTCGGCCAGCGGCCCGAAAATGCCGGCGGCGACGCCAGGGCGGTCGCCGACGCGGCGCAGCGAAATCTGGGCCTCGTCCTTGGCGTAGGCAATTCCGGTGACGACCTGCTGTTCCACGATCTCTTCCTCGTCGCAAATGAGCGTTCCCGGAGGATTGAGCAAATCCCCCATTCCGGGCGCGTCGGGATCGTCGAAGGACGACCGCACGAAGGTACGCACCCTGTGCACCATGGCAAGCTCGACCGAACGCACCTGCAGAACCTTGGCGCCGAGCGAGGCCATTTCAAGCATTTCCTCGAAGGAGATCTTGGCCAGCCGCCGCGCCTTGGGCTCGATGCGCGGATCGGTGGTGTAGACCCCGTCAACGTCGGTGTAGATGTCGCAGCGGTCTGCCCTGACCGCCGCGGCGATGGCGACCGCGCTGGTGTCGGAACCGCCGCGGCCGAGGGTCGCGATGCGGTTGTCCGGCCCGATGCCCTGGAAGCCGGCGATGACGGCCACCTGGCCCTCGCCGAAGCGCTTGATCAGGAAGGCGCCGTCAATGTCGAGGATGCGCGCCGCGCCATGCGCGTTGTCGGTCTTGATCGGGATCTGCCAGCCCTGCCAGGAGCGGGCATGTACGCCCATGTTCTGCAAGGTGATGGCCAGCAGGCCGGCGGTGACCTGTTCGCCGGAAGCGACGACCGCGTCATACTCGCGTGCGTCGTGCATCGGCGAGGCCTCGCGCGTCCAGCCGACCAGCTCGTTGGTCTTGCCGGCCATCGCCGAAACCACCACCGCCACCTCATGGCCGGCATCGACCTCGCGTTTGACGTGACGCGCCACATTGCGGATGCGGGCGATGTCGGCGACGGAGGTTCCGCCGAATTTCATCACGATACGCGCCATGGAAGCGAAATGCCTTTGACTGAAGCCGGCCAGGAGCCGAAAACGAAGGAAAGCGCCCGGCTGGCGCCGGCCGCTGAATGCGCGGCCTCCTTAGCCAAATGCTTTGGGTTTCGCAAGGCTGGCGGCGGAATGCCGGCTTCAAGAAGACGGCATATTGCCATCCAGGCCAGCGCCGCGTACCAAATGCTGCCCGCGGGGGATTTCCTTTTGGCTCGGCATAACAGATGATTGCTCGTCTTCGGCGCGCCATGCGGTTGCAATCGCTGCCGCTTGTCGCCGGCTTTGCTGTGCTGACGCTGATCGTCGGCACCCGCGCGCTGCTCGTCGAGGGACAAAGGGCCAATCGTGCCGCCGCGCGCGAGACAATCGAATACCAGCAACAGCTTTCAGGGCTGCTTTCATTGGCGCAGGAAGCCGAGGCAGGCCAGCGCGGCTATCTGCTGACCGGCGAGAAATCCTATCTCGAACCGTACCAGAAGGCTGTCGACGCAATTCCGGGCCAACTTGCCCACATCGATGCCATGACATCGTCCAATGATCAGCTCGCCCCGCAGATCAGCCACATCAAGGATGCGCTGGCGCAAAAGCTGGCTGAAATGTCCGAGACCATCGCCCTCTACGACAAGGGCGATGCGTCAAAGGCGCTGGAACTCGTCCGCGGCGGCCAGGGCAAGGCCGCCATGGACGATATCCGCGCCAGCATAGACACGATCCGGCGCATCGGCGCCGCCGACATCGCCGCGCGCGATGAACACACGGACCAGGCCGAGGCCTGGCTGCGTGTCGGTTCGCTTGCGGCCCTCGTCGCGATCTTCCTGCTCGGCGCCTACACCATCCGCCAATCCCGCCGCCGATTCCGCGAGGTCGCCACGGCCCAGGAAGAGCTGATGCGCAAGAACATCGAGCTCGGCAACGAGATCGACACGCGCGAGAAGGCCGAATCCCAGATTCGCCAGATGCAGAAAATGGAGGCGGTCGGCCAACTGACAGGCGGCATCGCCCACGATTTCAACAATATGCTGGCGGTCATCCTCAGCGCGATGAACCTTGCCCAGCGCAAGCTGAAGCGCGGCGAGAATGACATCGAGAAATTCATCGAGGCCGCGACGGATGCGGCCAACCGTGCCGCCAATTTGACCTCCCGGCTGCTTGCCTTCTCGCGCCTGCAGCCGCTGGCGCCGCAGGTGGTCGACACCAACCGGCTGTTGACCGGCATGTCCGACCTTCTGTACCGCGCGCTCGGCGAAGGCATCCGCGTCGAAACCGTGCTGGCGGCGGGCCTGTGGAAAACCTACGCCGACCCCAGCCAGATCGAGAACGCCATCCTCAACCTTGCCGTCAATGCCCGTGACGCCATGGACAATGACGGCCAATTGACCATCGAGACCGCCAACAGCCACCTCGACGACGCCTACGCCGCGACGCATGCCGAAGTCACGCCAGGCCAATATGTGATGATCGCGGTAACCGACACCGGCACGGGCATGTCGCCCGAGGTCATCGCCAAGGCGTTCGAACCCTTCTTCACGACCAAGCCGGTCAACAAGGGCACGGGACTTGGGCTCAGCCAGGTGTTCGGCTTCGTCAAGCAGTCGGGCGGCCACGTCAAGATCTACTCCGAACCGGGCCAAGGCACGACGATCAGGATCTATCTGCCCCGGTTTTTCGGACCGGAGGAGCCGGCGGCACCCGCCGGGCGCGGCAAGAGCGCCGCCAGGGTCACCGGAACGATCCTCGTCGTCGAGGACGACGCCCGCGTACGGGCCGCCACGACAGAGGCCATGCGCGAACTCGGCTACACGGTCATCCACGTTGGAAGTGGCCAGGAAGCCCTTCAGCAGCTGGCGGCGACATCGGACATCGCCGTGCTTTTCACGGATATCGTCATGCCTGCGATGAACGGCCGCAAGCTCGCCGAGGAAGCGGTCGCACGCCAACCCGGTCTGAAGGTCATCTTCACCACCGGTTTCACCAGGAATGCCGTCGTCCATAACGGCGTGCTCGACCATGACGTGCACTTCCTGGCCAAGCCGTTCACCATCGAGCAACTCGAAGCCAAGCTGCGCGACGTGCTGGACGCAAAATAGGCCGCGCCAGAACGTCCTTCAGCCTGAGGCAGTCACGCTTGTCCACAGGCCGGGATAGTCGACGACGAAGCCGTGCGGCGAGACACCAAGGATCTCGTCATAGCCGAACACGGGCGCGCTGTAGGCATAGCGGGTCTCGTCGAGACGCCGATAGCTTTGCTCGATAAGCACCATGTCGAGCGATGGAAAGCTCAGATAGGCGGCTGGAGCGGGCGTCGCCTCGCCGATGCCGAGGTCGAACCGGCGCATCGCCAGCAGGTTCGATGCCGGCGTGAAGCCGAGGTCGACGTCGACAAGGCCGGCAACGCCCCGCTGAGGCTCGCCGTTTAACATCCACTCGCCGTCGGCACGTCGTTCAATGGCATAGTGCAGCTCGCGCATGCCGAGAAAACCATCGACCCGCGCCGATCGCGTGAGCCAGCCGGCGTCGCAAATCACCTCATAGGCAAGGCAGCATGGCTTGGCGTCCTGGACGAAGATGGCCTGTCCCTGGAGGCTGTGCCCGCCATCGGCTTGCGACAGCAGGCAGGCGTCGTGGCCCTCCACATCCAGCCTGCGCCAAAGGATCGAAGCCGTTATGACCTTCATCGTGCACTCCTTCGAATCCAAACGATGCCCCTCATTCGCCAGCCGGCCAATTGTGTTTCACCGCCGCGGTCGACAACTGACATGCCCTGACAGGATGCTGTGCCCTGTCGGCAGAGGAAAATTGTTGCCTTGACTTTCCCGCCTTCACGCCCGACTTCCTAGCGTTCGAGGAGACCAACCAATGCCAGAACCCCGACGATCGACGATCGATGCCGGAGAAGTGGAACGCTTTTCCGCCCTTGCCGCCGAATGGTGGAACCCGAACGGCAAGTTTCGTCCGCTGCACAAATTCAATCCGGTCCGGCTTTCCTATATCCGCGACCAGATAGCGACGCGCTTCGGTCGTGACCCGCGTGCCGCGCGGCCGTTCGAGGGGCTGCGCATCCTCGATATCGGCTGCGGCGGCGGTCTTTTGTGCGAGCCGATGGCGCGTCTTGGCGCCGAGGTCGTGGGAGCGGACGCCTCCGAGACAAACATCGAAGTGGCGAAACTGCACGCAGCCGAGGGCAATGTGATCGTCGACTACCGAGCCACAACTGCCGAGGATCTTGCCGACGCCGGCGAAACATTCGACGTCATCCTCAACATGGAAGTGGTCGAGCACGTCGCCGACATCGATCTGTTCGTCGCCAAATGCGGCCAGATGGTCCGCCCCGGCGGCATCATGTTCGTGGCCACCATCAACCGCACGCTGAAGGCGCTGGGGCTCGCCATCATCGGTGCTGAATATGTGCTGCGCTGGCTGCCGCGCGGCACTCACCAGTTCGGCAAGCTGGTGCGCCCGGAAGAACTGGAGAAGGCGCTCGACGGCGCCAGCCTGACGGTCATCGACCGCACCGGCGTCACCTACAATCCGCTTGCCGACCGCTGGGCGCGGTCGAAGGACATGGACGTCAACTACATGGTGCTGGCGGAGAAGGGATCCGTCTGATCCGGCGCACTTTTCCTGGAATTTCCTCCAAGGTGTGTCGGGATTGAGGTCAGGCCGAGTCGAAAATGGTGGCTTCCGAGAACCGGAGCGGAGCGCATTTTTGGCTACGCGAGCACCGGCCTGCGCGGGCCGTAGCCTTAGCTGCCGCGCCATTCACGAGTGCTTCGGCCGGCGAGGCCGGAAGCGCAGGAAGCCGCCATTTGCAGGCCGGCATCACCTGAATATCACCACACCTCAGGCGTCGAGTGGCCGATAGCCTCCGCGCCAGTAGATCAGCGCCTGGCCGGCATCGCGGGTGCGCACTGCCTCGACCGAACCGATGACGATGGAGTGCGTGCCGCGGTCGATCATCTCGTCGAGGCTGCAGTCGAAGGTGGCCACCGCGTCCGAAAGCAGCGCGGCTCCGGTCTTCAGCGTCACCCACTCGGCGCCCTCATAGCGGTCCTTGCCCTTGATGCCGCCAAAGCCGGAGAAACGCTCCGCCACGGCTTGATGCCGGGGCCCCAGCGAATTGACGCCGAAATGCCGGTAGCGCTCGATAACCGGCCAGGTCGATGACGATCGGTTGACGCAAGCGATCACCTTTGGCGGTTCGGCCGACAGCGAGACCACCGAAATGACGACAAGGCCGGACCGGTCGTCGCCGACACCGGCGGTGATGACGCTGACATTGCCGACGATGAGCCGCATGGCGGCGCGGAAGTCGGCGACGCTGACCGAAGCTTCTGTCATGGACATTGCCTCTTCGCTTTTTTGCTAAGCCGCCGACTGCATCGCGGCCGGAGCGATGCGGATGCCCCTCTCTTCGAGAATGGGGAGCACGGTGTCGCGGAAATAGGGGAATTCCTCGACATAATCGACGAAGGACAGTGTCGAGCCGCGAAAGCCTGCCGCGTGCAAGGCGGTGATCCCGTCGGCGACCTGCTCAGGCGTGCCGGTGAGCGGGAAGCCGCCATGGCCCGCCGCCATGCGGTCGCGAATGAGCGCCAGTAGATCATGCGGGAACGACTGCGCATGGGCGAACTGCAGCCGAACCAGATTGTCGACCGCCGCCCAGTCGGCGTTGGCGCGGCCGAAATGTTCGAGATAGTCCTTGGCTTCCTTTTCGGTCGGCCGGCAGACGACATGGGCAAAGGTCAGCACGTCGACTTTGCTGCCGGCGGCCCTCGCCTGCTCCTTCAGCGCAATGATCTCATCCTTGGAGCGCGCCAGGTCGATTGCCGGCGTGAACAGGAAATCGGCGTTGCGGACCGCGAATTTGCGGCCCTCCTCCGACCCGGCGGCATTGAGGATCGGCAGCCGAGACGACGGACGCGGGTCGCCAAGCACATTCTTGAGCTTGAACCACGTGCCGTCCCAGTCGAAGGCTTCCGTGCGCTCCCACAGCGCCTGGACAATATCGAACCATTCCTGGGCATAGCCGTAGCGCGTGACATGGTCATCGGGCAGTGTCAGCCCTAGCGCCTCATATTCCGGCTTGTTCCAGCCGGCGACGATGTTGAGGCCGATGCGCCCGCGGCTGATCTGGTCGATGGTCGCCAGTTGCTTGGCGACGACCACCGGATGGTTGGCCGCCGTGTGGGTGGTGGCGAAGACCGTGATGTTGCGGGTCAGCGCCAAGAGCCCGGCCGCCCAGGTGATCGTCTCCAGCACATTGCCGTGGAAATTCGTCTCGCCGCCATAACCGATCCAGCGCGCGATCGGCAGCATGAAGTCGATGCCGGCCTCGTCGAGCAGATGCGCCAACCGCAGATTGTTGTCCCAGGAACTGGCCCAGCGCTCGGGAACCTTGGTGACGGTCATGCCGCCGGAACAATTGGACGCGAAAGTGCCGAGAAAGAAGGGCTGCGCGTGAGGCGCGGTCTTGTCGAGCATGCTCATTGGCGGTGTTCTCCTCATTTTTTGCTTATAATTTATAATAGAAAGTCTATCATAAATTCATGTGGACGCAATCACCGGGATCAGCGCATGCTGACGGCAGGGGACAGGCAGATGAACGAACGGCGCAAATCTTTGGAAACACAGGCCGAACTGCTGGATCGCGGTTGGCATCTGGCGCGCACGCCGCTGGAGATCGACGTCACCGAAGTCGAGTACGCGCTGATGCGCTCCTACGAGGCGTTCGGCCATTGGCAGGCTGAATGCCTAGCCACGGTCATCGAATTTTCCGCCAGCGGACCCGAGAACGCGCTGCTCCACATCATCCGCATGAACGACCGCCCGAAAAGCGTGCGCGATCTTGCCCAGATGACCAACCGCGACGACATCCCCAACATCCAGTACAGCCTGCGCAAACTGCTGAAGGGCGGTTTGATCATCCGCACCGGCAGCGGCAGGGCCGGCGTCACCTACGAAGTGACGCCGCTCGGGCATCGCGTGACCGAGCGCTATGCCGACATCCGCTCCGTCCTGCTCATCGATGCGGTGACGCGCATTCCCGAAATGGCCGACAAGCTTGAAGATGTCGCGCGCACGCTCGAACTGATGACCGGCATCTACGAACAGGCGGCGCGGGCCGCCGCCACGCACCGCCGCCGGAACCCAAGGCCGGAGCCCGGCGGCGACGCCGACGGCGGCGGAAAACTCTGACGACGTTTACGCAGGCTGCGGCTCCGCGACGACCTGGCTCTGCGCCTTCGTGGTGATGAAGACGCCGGCGGTGATGATGGCGGCGCCGGCCCAGGTCAGCAACTGATAGTGCTCGCCAAGGAAGATCGTGCCGGCAAACAGGCCGACCGCGGCCGCCACATAGCCGATCTGGCTGAGATAGACCGGGCCGCCGACCGCCTGCAGCCGGAAGAAGAAGGCAAACATCGCAGACGCCGATGCGACCTGCGCGATGACGACCAGCGGCACGCCTCCGAGCGGCGCGAAGGCCTTGATGCCGAACAGAGCGAGAATGCCGGCGAGCAGCAGCGTCGCCGACGCCAGATGGCTGCCGACGGCAAGCTCGATCGGGCCGGTGCCTTCCGGCCAGTCGACGGTGCGGTAGATGTTGCCGGCGGCAAGGCTGACCGGGATCAGCAGCCCCATCACCACCCAGAACAGATCGGCCGGCTGGCCGGCCTCGCCGCGCGTCGCCGCCACCATCACGGCGCCGACGAAACCGACGGCTATGCCGATGATGCCCAGCATGTTGGGGCGCCGGACGCGCAGCAGGATCGAGAACACCAGCGTGACGACAGGCGACAGCGTGAACATGATGCCGGTATAGCCGGCGCCCAGATGCGGGATGGCCGAGAACATCAAGAGATTGGGGACGGCATAGGACACGGCGGCCGTGACGAAGAAATAGCGCAGTTTGTGCGCGGTGAGCCGGATACGCTGCCCGCGCAGCAAAAGCACGCACAAAAGCACGCCGCCGGCGCCGAGCGAAATGACGAAAGCCCAGACCATGGCCGGCACGCCGGCTGCCGTGGCGAGCTTGCCGAAGGGCAGTGTCAGGCCGAGCAGGCCGCCGGTGACGACCAGCAGGCCGAGCGCCGAATCCCAGAGAAATTCCATCGGATGGTCCCGTCACTCAATCGTAGAATTTGGCACTTGCGGCGCTTGGCCGGTGCTGTACCTTACGATAAGATAACGCAAAGATTCTTAACGTCAAGATATTTAACGGTGAGACAGATGGATCGCGCGGCGAAAGCGATCGAGCAGTGGAAACGGGAGCGGCCGGACCTTGATGTCTCGCCGATGGGCGTGCTTGGGCGATTGAACGAAGCCTCGTCGTTGATCGCGCGTGATCGCCTGGCTCCGCTGTTTGCGCAATTCGGATTGCAAGCCGGCGAGTTCGACGTGCTGGCAACGCTGCGCCGCTCAGGCTCACCTTACGCTCTGACGCCGACAGATCTCTACGAAGCGACCATGGTAACCTCAGGCGCCATGACCAACCGGCTCGACCGATTGGAAAAGGCCGGATTGATCCTGCGCGGCCCGCACCCCAACGACCGGCGCGGCATCGTCGTGCAGCTTACCGAGAAGGGTCTCGCCTTGATCGACGAGGCCCTGACCGCCCACGTCGCCAATGAGCACGAGATCCTCGCGGGCCTGACGCCTGCGGAACGGGAAACGCTCTCGCACCTGCTTGAGAAATTGATAGGCAGCGTGAGCTGAACCTCAGTTGCGGTCGTCGGGAAACACCGGGATCGGCATGAAATCGACGCCATCCTCGGCCAGCCCCTTGGCCTCTTCCAGCGTCGCCTCACCATAGATGCCGCGCGGGTCGGTTTCGCCGAAATGGATTTTTCGCGCTTCCTCGGCGAATTTGTCGCCGACATAGTCGGCATTCTCGCGCACCTTCTCGGCCATCGCCTTCAGTTGCGCCAGGGCCTGTTTCTGCGCCTCGCCCATGGCGAGCGCTATGGTCTCCTGCTTGCGCGCCGTGGAAACGGCGGGCGCCATCAGGGCCTTCTCTACCTTGTGCGAGCCGCAGCTCGGGCAATCGACAAAGCCACGCTTCTTCTGGGTATCGAAATCGTCATTGCTGCGGAACCAGCCCTCGAACTCGTGCTCGTTCTCGCAGATCAGGGTAAAGCGGATCAAGAGGCAGCACCCCTGAGTCGCGGCGCATCCACCGCGCCGGCATTGATGGTGAAATCCCGCGCATTCTTCAAATTGGGGATCTTCTTGCGCGCCGCAAGCGACTGCGCCGGGTCGATCTCGGCGACGATCACCGCTGGCTCGTCATGCGCGGCTTCGGCGATGATGCGCCCCCAGGGATCGACGATCAACGAATGCCCAAACGTCTCGCGGCCGTCCTCGTGCAGGCCGCCTTGCGCGGCGGCGACGACAAAGGCGCCGTTCTCGATGGCACGGGCCCTGAGCAGCACATGCCAGTGCGCCTCGCCGGTCTGTCGGGTGAAGGCGGCGGGCACGGTCAAAACATCGGCGCCAGCCAGCGCCTCGGTGCGGAACAGTTGCGGGAAACGCAGGTCGTAGCAGACCGCAAAGCCAAGCTTCGCGGCGCCCGCTACCTCGGTCACGACGGCCTCGGTGCCTGGTTCGTAGGCCGCAGATTCGCGCCAGCTCTCGCCATTGTCGAGGTCAACGTCGAACATGTGGATCTTGTCATAGGTGGCGAGCGTCGCGCCGTCCGGACCGAACAACAGCGCCCGGTTGGCGAGCTTGCCGTCGGCGCGCAGGAGGGCGGTCGAGCCGATATGCAGGAAGACGCCGAGTTCGCGCGCCAGTCCGCGCCCAGTCGCGACGATGATGTCCTTGTCTTCGGAGGTGAAGGAGGCGGCGCGCGCCTGCTTGTCGCGGATCAGCGCCCCGGTCATTTCCGGCGTCTGGATATAGGTCGCGCCCTGACCGGCCGCCTCCCGCACCAGCCGTTCGAGATCGACCGCATTGCGCTCGGGGCTTTCACCGGAACGCATCTGGACCGCCGCAGCCTTGAAAACACCCATCGTCACACCCTCAAATCGTCGCGCCGTTGGCGAGCAGCCTGTCCAGCTGGCCTTCGGCCTCCAACTCGTGGAGATCGTCGCAGCCGCCGACATGCCTGTCGCCAATGAAAATCTGCGGAAAGGTCGTTCGGCCGTGGGCTCGCGAGATCATCTCCTGGCGCAGTTCCGGCGAAAACGAGGCGTCATGCTCGGTATAGGTGACGCCCTTGCGCTCCAGCAGCCGCTTGGCCGCCGTGCAGTAACCGCACATCATGCGCGTATAGATCGTGACATCGACCATGACGAATTTCCGCTTCCGTTGCCGACTTATATAGTCACGGACTCGTCCGCCCGGAAGTCCCCCGGCAGCACACGCGCGAAGGTCAGCACGTCGACGGCGGCGGCACCTCCCTTTTTCAGCGCCTTGGTGGCCGCGCGCACGGTGGCGCCCGTGGTGTAGACGTCATCGATCAGAAGCACCCTGCGGCCGGCGATCTCGATCTCCGCCTCGGCAGGCACGCGGAAGGCGGCTCGCACATTCTCCTCGCGCTCCTGCCGCTCGAGCCCGACCTGCTGGCGGGTGAGTTTTACGCGCCGCATGGCGGAAGGCGCGAAAGACAGGCCGCTGAGCTCACAAACCGCACGCGCCAGTTCCGCCGACTGGTTGAAGCGCCGCCGGAAAAAACGCCGCCAGTGCAGCGGCACCGGCACCACCACATCGGCTTCGGCGATGAGATCGGCGCCTGCGCGCACCATCCAGCGCGCCATCCAAGGCGCCAGATCGGTGCGATCCTGGTATTTCAGCCCTTGCACCATCTGGCGGGCAACGCCGGAATAGGCGACGGCTGCCCGCGCCCGCTCGAAGGGCGGCGGATCCGCGATCGCCTCGGCCGACAGAAAACCCTCGCCCATATGGTGGGTGAACGGCGTGCCCATCACCGGGCACCAGGGCCGTTCCAAGAGCCGCAGCTTTGGCCAGCAGGCGCCGCACAGCACGCCCGGCTGCGAGACATGCCGGCGGCAACCGGCACAGACCGGCGGAAACAGCATGCGCGCCGGCCAGCCCAGGGCCGATCGGGCGAGGTTCCTGATCCCGATGGACTTGATCTCTGGCATCGGATCGGCCACGTGGTTGGTTCTCCGCACCGAATGTACCAAGTATATCAGGGCGTGGACAAACAAGGATCCACCCGTTGCAGCCTATTATGGATACCTCTTTGTGGCTGGCGCACAAGCGGCGCGCGCTGAGCCATCCTGTCGACGGCGCCGATTTCCTGATGAACCGTGCCGCCGAGGACCTTGCCGACCGGCTGGGTGCCGTCGAGCGGCGGTTCGGCAAGGCGGCGGTGCTGTTTTGCCAGACGCCGGCCGCGGCCGATGTGCTCGCCGCGAGCGGCAAGGTGGCGGAGATCGTCCGCGTCGAGACGGACGCCGTCTTCCTGATGGGTGCCGTCGGCCTGGTCGCGCCGCTGGAAACCGTGCCGTTCGAGCCCGCAAGCCTCGATCTGGCGGTATCGCTTCTGTCGCTACAGGCGATGAACGACATTCCCGGCATGCTAATCCAGATCCGTCGCGCGCTGCGGCCGGACGGGCTCTTTCTCGGCGCCTTCGCCGGCGCCGGCACGCTCGGCGAGTTGCGTGAGAGCCTGCTTGCCGCCGAGACCGAGCTTTACGGCGGCGCCAGCCCCCGCGTCATCCCCTTTACCGACGTGCGCGACGCCGGTGCGCTGCTGCAGCGCGCCGGTCTTGCCCTGCCGGTCGCCGATGTCGAGACCGTGACGGTGCGCTATGCCAATTTGTTTGCCTTGATGGCCGATCTGCGCGCCATGGGCGAAACCAGCGCCCTCACCGATCGCAGCCGGCGGCCGGGCACACGCAGACTGTTTGCGCGTGCCGCGGAAATCTATGCCGAGCGGTTTTCCGACGCCGACGGCCGGATCCGCGCAAGTTTCTCGATGGTCTGGATGTCCGGCTGGGCGCCCGATGCATCGCAGCAGAAACCACTGAAGCCGGGTTCCGCCAAAGTCTCGCTGAAGACGATACTGGAAGCTCCCGACGGGCAATGATCGGGTCAGCCGCGGACAGCCGGATCAGGGTGCGAACGCGTTCGCAAGCCGGCTGCCATTGTCGCTGAACAGCCAGGTGATCGAGTTGAACACCTGACCGATGCCGGCGACGATGGTCAGCGACAACACAGCGATGATCAAGCCATATTCGACCGCCGTGGCGCCGGTTTCGTCTTTCAGAAAATGCAGCAGCACTGGTTTCATCACCTCGATCCCCTCGCCGAGGACCTTACCGCCGACCTGTTAAGAAAGGTTAACGGCAAAGCCTTAACAGGCGGTGAAACCGCCACCTCTTGCAAATTCCAACCATGTCAGCAGTCGCCGCTGGTTCTGCCATCGGAGCCGATGATGCAGACCGAACCGGGCTGCGCCTGCAGCACGCTGCGGCGCACCGTATAGGTGGTGCGATGGCCGATCGAGCCGGTGGCCGTCATGTCGAGACCACCGGGAAAATCATCGCGCGCCGATTGCGAGCGCGTCTGGCTGTCGAGGTATGGGGTCGCGATCAGCGCCAGCGCCACCGCGGCCGAGCCGAACAGCAGTGTCACGCGCAGGATGCCCATGCCCGCATCGGCGGCACGAAAGCCGCGGTCGGGCCGGATCGAATCCCAATCCCTGTCCAGGCTCATCCTATCGCTCCCCAGCCAATCCGCGACGCGGCCGCGACGACACGGCCATGCATCAATTTTTCATGATGAGATAAATCTTCCATTAACGCTGGCTGATATGGGCGGTGGCCCGCTCCTCAGAGCAACTCCAGGAAAACTTGTGGAGCGGTTTTCCCGGCAAAGCGCGGAGCGCTTCCCTTGGGAATCGCGTCAAGACAAATCCTCAGAGCAGATCGATCAGGAACGGAATCAGCGGCGCGTCGGCCGGCGGCATCGGATAGTCACGCATCTGCTTCGGCCGTACCCATTTCAGCGCCTGTCCTTCCCGGGGCTGGGCGATGCCGCGGAAGCGGCGGCAGACAAACAGCGGCATCAACAGATGGAAGTCGTCATAGGAATGGCTGGCGAAGGTAAGCGGCGCCAGGCAAGGGATTTCGGTCTCGATGCCGATCTCCTCGTGCAATTCTCGGATGATGCATTGTTCCGGCGTCTCACCTGGCTCGACCTTGCCTCCGGGAAATTCCCACAGGCCGGCAAGCTGCTTGCCCTCGGGCCGCTGCGCGAGCAGCACGCGGCCGTCGGTATCGACAAGCGCGCAGGCCGCGACCAGGAGCAGGCGCTTGCCGGTATTGGCCGGATCATTCATGCCCGACGTCACTCATGACCGGGCGGACGGCGATAATGGTAGCGATAGACTTCCTCGAAGCCGAGCGACCGATAGAGCGCCAGCGCCGGCACGTTGCCGGCCTCGACCTGCAGCCAGGCTTCCCGCGCGCCGCGCAGCCGCGCCCATTTCAGCGCCGACCGGATCAGGTTGCTGCCATGGCCCTTGTTGCGCGCGGCCTTGTCGGTGGCGACTTCGAACAGGCCGGCGAGATCGCCGTCATGCACGCAGATCAACGTCGCCAGCGCCTCCGCCCCATCTTCCAGTGCGAACAGCCCGGCCTCGGGCTGGATGGCGCCGATGATCTCCGACAGGCCGGGCCGCAGCGAAACGTCCGAGCCGCTGACCTTGAGCGACGCGCCGATGAAGCGGCTGATGTCCTTGAGCGGAATCTGGTCCATGGCGGCATCGAGCTGGGCGTCGGCCAGCGGCAGCCGCATGACCAGCGATTCGTCGAACCGGCTCCAGCCCTCCTTGTCGAGATGGCCGGCAAGATCGGGACCCGACAGCGGCGACATGCGGAACGTCAGCGGCCTGCCATAGGCGTCGAAACGGCGGCTGGCGCGGCCGATGCGGTCGGCTATGTGCTGGATGTCGCCGGGATCGAGCGGGTTGACCGAATTCAACCGCTTCGCCGGATGGCCGGCGGTGAGCCGCACCACCCAGGTGCCGTCATAATGGACGGCGGCCGCCGGCCAGGCGCGAAAGCCGGCCGCCTCGTAGCGGCGCACGATCGCAAGCATGCTTGCCGGATGCCTGGAAGCCAAAACCGTCAGCTCCGATAATCGCCGTTGATGGCGACATATTCCTTGGTGAGGTCGCAGGTCCACACCGTCGCCTTGCCGCGGCCAATGCCGATATCGGCACGGATGCGGATATCGTCGCGCTTCATGTAGGCCGAGGTCTCTTCTTCCGAATAGGCCGGATCGCGCTCGCCCTCATGCGCCAGCCGGTTGTCACCGAACCAGATCGACAGCCGGTCGCGGTCGGCGGGCTCGCCGGCCTTGCCGACGGCCATGACGACACGGCCCCAATTGGCGTCCTCGCCGGCGACCGCCGTCTTGACCAGGGGCGAATTGGCGATCGACAGCGCGATGCGCTTGGCCGAGCGGGCCGATTTCGCGCCAGTGACGGTGACTTCGACCTGCTTGCGGGCGCCCTCGCCGTCGCGCACCACCTGCAGCGCCAGCGACTTCAGCACCTTGCCGAGCGCCCGGCGGAACTGACCGAGCCGTGCGTCTTTCGGGTCGGTGATTTCGGGCGCACCGCGCTTCGCCGCCTTGCCGGTGGCGAAGATCAGCAGCGTGTCGCTGGTCGAGGTGTCGCTATCGACAGTCACCGCGTTAAAGGTCTTGGCCGTGCCGCGCGACAGCAGATCCTGCAGCACAGGGGCCGCGATCGGCGCGTCGGTGGCGATGAAGGACAGCATCGTCGCCATGTCGGGCGCGATCATGCCGGCGCCCTTGGAGATGCCGTTGATGGTGACCTCGGTATCGCCAAGCTTGACGGTCTGCGTCGCCACTTTCGGATAGGTGTCCGTGGTCATGATGGCCTTCGCCGCCTCGGTCCACAGGTCGGGCTTGCCAACGCTGACCAGTCCGGCGAGCAGGTGGCTGAACTTGGTCGCGTCGAGCGGCTCGCCGATGACACCGGTCGAGGCCAGGAAGACCTCCCCTGCCGTGCAGCCGGCAGCCTTTGCCGCCGCCTCGCCGGTCAGCGCGGTGGATTCGCGGCCCTTCCTGCCGGTGAAGGCGTTGGCATTGCCGGAATTGACGACCAGCACCCGCGCCTTGCCGGCGGCAAGGTTCTGGCGGCAGAAATCGACCGGCGCCGAGGGGCATTTCGACCTGGTGAACACGCCGGCGACCGCGGTGCCGGCATCGAACACCATGGCCAGCAGGTCGGTGCGGTTCTTGTACTTTATCCCCGCTTCGGCGGTGGCGATGCGCACCCCTTCAATGACAGGCATCTTGGGGTACTTCTTCGGCGCGAGCGGCGAAATCGTCGTGGACATGGGGACCTCGGGCGGGAAAATCGCAAGGGAAGGCCGGTTTGCCCGATACGGCGCGCGGGCGCAAGGGCGTTTTCGCCGCGCCTGCCGGGGCGGCGAACCACGCCGGATTAAGCCTGCAAATCTGTTGGCATCGCCGGGCCCTGTGACGCTATGATCGCGTCCATGGGCAGGCTCGCGATCCTCGCTTGGGCATTTCTGGGACTGTTGCTGCTGAGCGCCGACGCTGAGCCGGCGCGGCGCGTGGCTCTCGTCATCGGCAACGGCACCTATGCCGAGGCCGGCACGCTGGCCAATCCGGTCAACGACGCGCTCGACATCGCCGACAAGCTGCGCTCCATCGGTTTCGAGGTCATCGAAGGCAACGATCTCGGCAAGCGCGAGCTCGAACGCAGCATCGGCGAATTCTCCGATGCCCTCCAAGGCGCGGGCGTCGGGCTTTTCTACTATGCCGGCCACGGCCTGCAGGTCGACGGGCGCAACTACATCGTGCCGGTCGACGCCAGGCTCGACATGCCGGTGAAACTGCAGCTCGAAGCCGTGCCGATCGACGAAGTCCTCGACATCATGGAACAGCAGACCAAGGTCAGCCTGGTGTTTCTCGATGCCTGCCGCAACAACCCGTTTGCGCGCAGCCTGAGCCGCACCGCCACCACGCGCTCGGCGACGGCGCTCGCCGGCCTGGCGCAGTTCGATTCGACGCGCGGCTCCTTCATCGCCTTCTCGACGGCGCCGGGCGCGGTCGCCATGGACGGCACCGGGCGCAACTCGCCCTTTGCTGCCGCCCTGTTAAGGCACATCGCCGAGCCCGGCCAGAGCATCAACGACATGATGATCGCGGTGCGCCGCGACGTCGTTTCGCAAACCCGCGAAGGCCAGCGCCCCTGGGAGCAGGGCTCGCTGCTCGAACGCTTCGAATTCGTCCCGGGTGAAGGCCCTGCCCCGAAACCCAAGCCGGCGGCCGAGCCGGCGCCGGCTCCACAGGTCGCTGCACTTGAACGCTCCGTGGGTGACGACAAGGCTTCGATCGAACAATTCCTGCGCCGGGATTATCTGACGCCGGACACCAAGAAGATGGCTGAAACGGTCAAGCGGATCTACGGCGCGTCGGCCACCATTTTCGGCACACGCTACGACGCCGATGCCATCGTCAAGGTGAAGACCGACTGGTTCGCGCAGTGGTCCTCGTGGTCGCTCGGGCTGGAACCCGGCAGCCTGGAGATCACGCCGCATGGCGAGGACCGCGCCGACGCCGCCTTTGCCATGCGCTACGACTACGTGCCGAAGGACAAGTCGGCGGCACGGCTGACCGGCAAGGCGCGCGTCACGCTCGGGCTGGTCAAGGCCGTGGAGGGATGGCGCATCGAATCCGAAACCTCGCAGGCGACGCAATGATGCGCTGACCCGGGGCGCGAATTCACGGGCTTTGGCGCGACATGAATTCGGTGCCGAAACTGAGCAGTGCAGCAACCGGCAGCGCCAGGCCGATCCAGGACACCAGGGGCCAGCCGCCTTGCGCATAGGCCCAACCGCCGACGCCCGAGCCGATCGCGCCGGCGATGAAGAACGTCGCCATGTAGAGTCCGTTCAGGCGGCTGCGATGCGCGGCGCCGAGCGCGAACAGGTCCCGATAGCCGAGGACAAGGTTGGTCTGCACGCCGAAGTCGAGCACGATGGCGGCGGCGACCAGCAGCGCCAACGAAAGCGTCGAACCGCCATGGGCGATATGGGTTACAAGAAAGGCGGCGGCGACGCACAGCATGGCAAAGGCTGTCGCCGGCCGGCTCCATCCGCGGTCGGCGACCCTTCCGGCGAGCGGCGCGGCGATTGCGCCGGCGACGCCCGCCAAAGCGAACAGGCCTATGCCGCGTTGCGTCAAGCCAAAATCGGGTCCGGCCAGCAGCAGCGGCGTCGTCGTCCAGAACAGGCTGAAGGCCGCGAACAGGAAGGCCTGATAGAGAGCCCGCCGCCGCAGGACCGGTGTCGAGCGCGCAATCTGCACCATGGACGCCAAAAGCGCGCCGTAGCTCAGACGTGCCGTCGGCACGCGCCTGGGCAGCGCGAACCGCAGCACGACGGTCAGCACGATCATGACGGCGCAAGAGGTGAAGTAGACGACATGCCAGGACGAGAGCGCGGTGATGAAGGAGGAAAACGGCCGTGACAGCATTATGCCCAGCAACAATCCCACCGAGACATTGCCGACCACGCGGCCACGCCTGGCTTCCGGCGCCAGGTGGGCCGCATAGGGGATAAGGGTCTGCACCGCGACCGAGCCAAGGCCGACAAAAAGCATCGCGGCCAGAAAAGCCGCCGGCTGCGTTGAAATCGCCGCGCCCAGCAAGGCCAGCGTCGCAACGGCGAGTATGCCAAGCACGAGCCTGCGGTTCTCGACGAGGTCGCCAAGCGGCACGATGAACAGCAGGCCCACCCCGTAGCCGATCTGCGCCATCGTAACGATCAGGCCCGCCGCATGCGGCGGCATGCCAAGTTCGGCGCCGATCGGCCCAATCAATGGCTGTGCGTAATAGATATTGGCGACAATCAGCCCGCAGGCGGCAGCCAGCAAGAAGGTCATCCAACTCGAAATTGTCGTCTCGGCGGGTGCGGTGCCGGATGCGATAATGGTCGTCATGGTGATGTCCATCGGAACGAAACGTTCCGTTGAATAGAACGAACCGTTCCGTTTCGTCAAGCGATGATGTATGAACGTCTCTTGGCGTCAGCGTATTTTGCGGCCAAATGACTTCATTTGGCGCCAGTAGGAACGCTGCAAGGAAAACGACCGCTTTTGCTCCCGGATGGCCGGCCTCCAGCTGGCGAATGCGGGCGAAGGCAACGGTTGCAGTTGGGTTGTCGTAGCCGACCCGCAACCGCTTCAGGAGGAACGGCTCATGGGCGAAATCGCCGATCCGGCACGCAAATCGATTGGCGCCAGGCGCAATCCCGACAGCGCCGAAGCCATTCTCGAGGCGGCCGAAGCCGTGCTGGTCGAGGCCGGCTATGCCGGCTTCTCGATCGAGGCGGTGGCGCGCCGCGCCCGTGCCGGCAAGCCGACCATCTACCGCTGGTGGCCGAGCAAGGCGGCACTGCTGCTCGAAGTCTACCAGCGCCAGAAGCGCGTCGACATTCCCGATACGGGAAGCCTGGAGGAGGATCTCGTCGGCTTCCTGGTCAATCTGTTCACGCACTGGCGCGAGACATCGTCGGGCAATGTTTTCAAGTCGCTGATCGCCGAGGCACAGTCGGATGAAACCGCGGCGGCCGCCCTGGCCGGCTATGCTGGAGCGCGTCGCACCCACACTGGCCAGATCATCGAGCGCGCCAAGGCACGGGGCGAGATCGCTAGCGAGATCGATGCGGGCGTGGTCGCCGATCTCATCGCTTCCTACGCCTGGCGGCATCTCCTGACCAACCGGCTCGACGAGCCCGAGGCAACGATACGCAAGATGGTCCGCTATCTCCTGCAGGGCATAGCAGCCGGCAGATAGCGGTATGCCGGTCAAAAAAGGGCGCGGCAACCCTTGGCTGCCGCGCCCTTTTGAAACTCAATCAGGCTTACTTGCCGGCTTCCATCGTGTCGACGGCCTGCTTCAGCTTGGCGTCGGGGATCTCGACCTTGGCGCCGGCGCGCAACGACTTGACCAGCGCGAAATACTTGTCGCGGATGACTGCCTGCTTGGCCTGGTCCTTGACGTCGTCGAAGGCCGGCGGCTGCTTGGCGCGCTTGTCCTCGAGCTTGATGACATGCCAGCCGAACTGCGTCTGCACCGGCTGCTCGGTATATTTGCCGACCTCGAGCGCGAGGGCCGCCTTGTCGAACTCCGGCACCATCTGGCCGGGTCCGAACCAGCCGAGATCGCCGCCATTGGACTTGCCCGATGGATCGCTGGTGTGCTCGTTGGCGAGCTTCTGGAAATCGCCGCCGCCGTCGAGCTGCTTGATGATCGCCTCGGCCTCTTCCTTCGTCTTCACGAGGATGTGACGGGCATGCACCTCGTTGACCGGCGGCGTGTTGGCGATTTCCTGGTCGTAGCGGGCGCGGATCTCGGCGTCGGTGACCTTGTTGACGACGCCCTTCTCGACCATCTCGCCATGCAGCGCGCGCTGCTGCAGGAAGGCCATGCGGCGCTGGAAGTCGGGATCCTTGTCGAGGCCGTCGGTAACGGCCTTGGCGGCCATGACGCGGATCTCGATGGCCGCCGAAAGGGCAGCCGCGCGGCGCTGTTCGGGCGGCAGCTGCGCGAACTGCTGCGACAGCTCGCCCTCGGCAAGCACCAGGTCGGCTTCGGTCAGGGGCTGGCCATTGACGGTGGCGACCACGGCATTGGGGTCGACCGGCGCCGCCGCGGGTGCGGCCGGAGCAGCAGGAGCGGCCTCCTGCGCCATGACGGGCGACAGGCAAAGAGCCGACAGGCCGAAGGCCAGGCCAAGGCTGGCAAGCGACGCACGGCGGAACAACAAGGGCATAAGGATGACTCCGGTGGAGGATTGTAAGGAGGGGTGGCTTCCAGATCAGCCAGATTGTGGCGGAATTTGGCGCGACCGGCAGGGCCAGCGCGGCGTTGACATCAGTTGAGCCCCCTCTTATCTGTCCAACGACTTTGCGTCCAGAACCGTTTTCCGGGCGCTTTTTGTGTTTGCCCGTATTCAGGCGGTGCGATCACGCGGATTTGATGGGGCCGGCCGGCGCCTGTCTCAAGATTGAGAATTCTATCGAAAGGACCATTGGATGGTCAGTCTCGGCGGTCTCGCCCGTAAGGTTTTCGGTTCCTCCAACGACCGTCGGGTCAAATCGACCCGGCCCCGTGTCGAGGCGATCAACGCCATGGAAAACGAGATGCGGGCGCTCTCCGACGCCGAACTCGCGGGGCGTACGGAAAAATTTCGCCAGGACATCGCCAATGGCGCCACCCTCGACGACCTTCTGGTCCCGGCCTTCGCCACCGCGCGCGAGGCGGCACGCCGCGTGCTCGGCATGCGTCCCTTCGACGTCCAGCTGATCGGCGGCATGGTGCTGCACAATGGCGGCATCGCCGAGATGCGCACTGGCGAGGGCAAGACCCTGGTCGCGACACTGCCGGTCTACCTCAACGCGCTCGCCGGCAACGGCGTCCATGTCGTCACCGTCAACGACTATCTCGCCACCCGCGACTCCGAATGGATGGGCCGCGTCTACAAATTCCTCGGCCTCTCGGTCGGCGTCATCGTCCACGGCCTGTCCGACGAGGAGCGCCGCGTCGCCTACGCGTCCGACGTCACCTACGCCACCAACAACGAGCTCGGCTTCGACTACCTGCGCGACAACATGAAGTACGAGCGCGCCCAGATGGTCCAGCGCGGCCACAATTACGCGATCGTCGACGAAGTCGATTCCATCCTGGTCGACGAGGCGCGCACACCGCTGATCATTTCCGGTCCGCTCGAGGACCGCTCGGAAATGTACAACACCATCGACACTTTCATCATCCAGCTGCAGCCGCAGGATTATGAGATCGACGAGAAGCAGAAGACCTCGATCTTCACCGAGGAAGGCACCGAGAAGCTGGAGAACCTGCTGCGCGATGCCGACCTGCTGAAGGGCGAGTCGCTCTATGACGTTGAGAACGTCGCCATCGTCCACCACGTCAACAACGCGCTGAAGGCGCACCAGCTGTTCCAGCGCGACAAGGACTATATCGTGCGCAACGGCGAGATCGTCATCATCGACGAGTTCACCGGCCGCATGATGCCCGGCCGCCGCTATTCGGAAGGCCTGCACCAGGCGCTGGAAGCCAAGGAGCATGTGGCGATCCAGCCGGAGAACCAGACGCTGGCCTCCGTCACCTTCCAGAACTACTTCCGCCTCTACAAGAAGCTGTCCGGCATGACCGGCACGGCGCTGACCGAGGCCGAGGAATTCGGCAACATTTACGGTCTCGAAGTCACCGAGATCCCGACCAATCTGCCGGTCATCCGCAAGGACGAGGACGACGAGGTCTACCGGACGGTCGAGGAGAAGTACAAGGCGATCGTCAAGGAGATCCGCGAGGCCAGCGCCAAGGGCCAGCCGACGCTGGTCGGCACCACCTCCATCGAGAAGTCCGAGCAGCTGGCCGAGCGCCTGCGCAAGGAAGGCTTCAAGGATTTCGAGGTGCTGAACGCCCGCCACCACGAGCGCGAGGCGGCGATCGTCGCCCAGGCCGGCAAGCCCGGCGCCATCACCATCGCCACCAACATGGCCGGCCGCGGCACCGACATCAAGCTCGGCGGCAATGCCGAGATGCGCATCGCCGATGAGCTGGGCGACATGCCGGCCGGGCCCGAGCGCGAGGCGCGGGAAAAGGAAATCAATGACGACGTCGAGCGCCTGAAGGAAAAGGCGCTGGCGGCCGGCGGCCTCTACGTGCTCGCCACCGAGCGCCATGAATCGCGCCGCATCGACAATCAGTTGCGCGGCCGTTCCGGCCGTCAGGGCGACCCGGGCCGTTCGAAATTCTTCCTGTCGCTGCAGGACGACTTGATGCGCATCTTCGGCTCCGAGCGCATGGACGGCATGCTGCAGAAGCTCGGCCTCAAGGAAGACGAGGCGATCATCCACCCCTGGATCAACAAGGCGCTGGAAAAGGCACAGAAGAAGGTCGAGGCGCGCAACTTTGACATCCGCAAGAACCTGCTGAAGTATGACGACGTCTCCAACGACCAGCGCAAGGTGGTGTTCGAGCAGCGCATCGAGCTGATGGACGGCGAAGGCCTGTCGGAAACCATCACCGAGATGCGCGAGGGCGTCATCGACGAGATCGTCGCCAAGGCCATCCCCGAAAACGCCTATGCCGAGCAATGGGATGTCGCCGGCCTGAAGGCCGAGGTCGCCGAATTCCTCAATCTCGACCTGCCGGTCGAGGACTGGGCCAAGGAAGAGGGCATCGCCGAGGACGACATCCGCGAGCGCATCACGGCTGCCGCCGACGCCGCCGCCAAGGAGCGCGCCGAGCGCTTCGGCCCCGAAGTGATGAACTATGTCGAGCGCTCCGTGGTGCTGCAGACGCTCGACCATCTGTGGCGCGAGCACATCGTCAACCTCGACCACCTGCGCTCGGTCGTCGGCTTCCGCGGCTACGCGCAGCGCGACCCGCTGCAGGAGTACAAGGGCGAGGCGTTCGAGCTGTTCCAGGCGATGCTGGGCAATCTGCGCCAGGCCGTCACCGCGCAGCTGATGCGCGTCGAACTGGTCCGCCAGGCCGCCGAAGCCCCGCCGCCGGAAGCGCCCGACATGTTCGGCACGCATATTGACGGCACCACTGGCGAGAACGACTTCGAAGGCGGCGAAACCGCCGTCCTGGTGCGCCAGGAGCAGAGCGCCGTCGTCGCCCCCGAAGACCGCGACCCGAACAATCAGGCGACCTGGGGCAAGGTCGGCCGCAACGAAGCCTGCCCCTGCGGTTCGGGAAAGAAATACAAGCACTGCCACGGCGCTTTTGCTTAAGGCGCAGCGCTTTTCCTTCTCCCCGTTCAACGGAGATGAGGCGTGGTCCGCGCAGCGGACGAAAAGCCAATTGCTTGGCTTTTCGAACGACGAACGCCCGGAGCGATAGCGAAGGGCCGGGTGCCCGAAGGGCGGATGAGGGGCGGCGCTGAGCTCCGTGATTAGCCCAAATCTCCAATTGATGAGATGACATTCCGGGCCCGGCAAAGCCCGGTGCGTTCGTAGATAATTCTTCCCGAACTTCCCGCATCAGCAGAAATTGTCGAAGCCGGCGCTGCCCCTCATCTGTATGCCGGCACCTTCTCCTGCTCACGGGACGAAGGACGCCCACCCACGTTTTCTTAATGTGTCTCCGCTACACCAACGCCTGAAAAAGAGGCGGAAAACGGAGAGAGATCGGGGTGCGCTTTTCCGCGGCCACGACTGCCGGGCGGTTCTTGCCGCAGCGTTTGGCGCTGCGCGTCGGGCCGTTGCTTGGCCGCATCGACGCCGTGCTGTTCACCGCCGATGAGCGTGGCGAGGCCGGCCGCATGTCGGTCATCGCCTTCTCCATCCGCATCGTCAGCGCCGTCATCGCCTTCATCAGCCAGGTGCTGATGGCGCGCTGGATGGGCTCGTTCGAATACGGCATCTTCGTGCTGGTCTGGGTGACGATGGTGATCGTCGGCAACCTCGCCTGCCTCGGCTTCCACACCTCGGTCATCCGCTTCATCCCCGAATACCGCGAGCGCGGCCTGATGGATGAACTGCGCGGCATCGTCGTGGCCAGCCGCCTGTTCGTGCTGATCGCCTCCACCATCATTGCCGGGCTCGGCGCGCTCGGCGTCTGGCTGGCGGCGCCCTGGATCGAAAACTATTACGTGATCCCCTTCATCCTCGGCGTCATCTGCTTGCCGATGATCGCGCTGTCGGATCTGTTGCAGGGCCAGGCCAGGGCGAACAGCTGGGCGCTGTTTGCCCTGTCGCCGACCTATCTGATACGGCCGGTGCTGATCCTGCTGTTCATGGCGCTGATGCTTTTCGCCGGCTACGCGGCCGATGCCAGGACGGCGATCTTCGCCTCGATCGGCGCCACCTATGTCACCACGCTCGCCCAGCTGGTCGGCGTCACGCACCGCATGGAAAGGCAGATCCCGGCCGGGCCGATGAAGGTGCATTTCGCGCAATGGTTCATCGTCTCGCTGCCGATCTTCCTGGTCGAAAGCTTCTTCTTCCTGCTCACCAATGCCGACGTGCTGATGGTCGGCGCCTATATGGATCCCAACGACGTCGCCGTCTATTTCGCCACGGTCAAGACGCTGGCTCTGGTGCATTTCGTCTATTTCGCCGTCAAGGCCGGTGTCGCCCAGCGCTATGCGCAATTCACCCATGGCGAGCCGGAAAAGCTTGCCGTCTTTGCCCGCGAGACGGTGTCGTGGACCTTCTGGCCCTCGCTGCTGATGGCGCTGCTGGTGCTGGCGCTGGGCAAACCCATGCTGGTGCTGTTCGGCCCCGAATTCACGTCGGGCTATCCGCTGCTGTTCCTGCTCGTCTTCGGCGTCGTGGCGCGCGCCGCTGTCGGCCCTTGCGAAAGCCTGCTCACCATGAGCGGCAACCAGAACATCTGCGCCGCCGTCTATGCCATGACACTGGCCTTCAACATCGGCCTCAACGTGGTGCTGATCCCGCATTTCGGCCTGTGGGGCGCCGCCATGGCCACCGCCTTCGCCATGATCTTCGAGGCCGGCGCGCTGTCCTTCACCGTCTGGCGCAAGCTCGGCATCGTCATGGCGATCTTCGTGCCTGCCAAAGGAGCCGCCTGATGGTCGCCATCCCGTTGCTCGAGGAGACCAGCGGCGGCACCGCCGGCGCCATGGTGTCCGGCCTTGCCGGGCTGGCGCGCGATCCCGATCCCGCCCATATCGAAATCCTCGCCAACAACCGGCCGGAGCGCAAGCTTGCCATCTACCCGGCGTCCGCCGGCTTCGACCTGGTCGAGGAGCTGGATTATCTGTGCGCCCGCACGGTCGAGCCGAACGTCTTCTTCAACCCGCGCTTCCTGGCGCCGGCCATGCCCCGGCTGGAGGATCGCGAGGTGCGGCTGGCGGTGATCCGCGACGGCGACGAATACCGCAACCGGCTGCGCCTGCTGGTGCCGATCTCGGTGGAACGCCCGGTGGTGCCGCTCGGCGTTCCGGTGATGCGCACCTGGTCGAGCCCGTTCGGTCCGCTCGGCACGCCGCTGATCGACCGCGACGATCCGGTTGGCGTCGTCGAGGATTTCTTTTCGATGCTGTCGCGCCCGCACCTCAAGCTGCCGAAAGTCTTCGTGCTGCCCGACATCAGGCTCGACGGTCCGGTGGCGAGCCTGCTTGACACCGTGGCCGAGACGCGTGGCCTGACGCTGGTCACCACCGGCCAGACCCCGCGCCCCGTGCTGGAGAGCGAGCTCGACGGCGATGACTATCTGAAGGCTTCGCTGCGCCCGCACCATTATCGCGAGTTCCGCCGCCTGAAACGGCGCCTTGCCGACCTCGGCAGGCTGGTGCATGTCGTGGCGCGCGGCCCCGAGGAGATCCGCCACGCCATCGAAGGTTTCCTGACGCTGGAAGCCTCCGGCTGGAAGGGCCGTGAGCGCACCGCCATGGCGATCGACCGCTTCCGCGCCGCCTTTGCCCGCGAGGCAGTGCACCGGCTGGCCGAACAGGACATGTGCCGCATCCATTCGCTGACGCTCGACGGCCGCTCCATCGCTTGCCTGATCGTCTTCGTCGAGGCCGGCGTCGCCTATACCTGGAAGACGGCCTATGACGAGACGCTGGCCGCCTATTCGCCGGGCACGCTGCTGATGATCGAGGTCACCCGGCAGCATCTCGACGATCCCAACATCATGATGACCGATTCCTGCGCGGTGCCGGATCATCCGGTGATGAGCCGGCTGTGGGCCGAACGCAAGCCGATCGGCACGCTGGTGATCGGGCTGACCCCGGACGCCGACCGGCTCGCCCGCCAGGCCGCCTCGCAGCTGCATCTCTACCGCGAGACCCGCAACATGGCCCGCCTGCTGCGCAACCGCATGAAGAGCCTGCTGAGACGGCGATAGCCATGATCCCGAACCTTCGTGGCCGCCGACGCCATGCCGCGACCTCCGCCCCCGGATTGACTGCAGGAAATCGGCCGACATCCGGTCCGGTGCAACGCATCGCCCGAAGGCTGATCGCACGGCACGATTTCACGCTCGCGGGCATTGTCGTCGGGCTGTGGGTTCTGTCGGGTCTTGCCTCGGCGGCCCATGCTGCCAATGCGTCGGTCTTCCTCGAAGACCAGACCTGGACCGAACTGCGCGATCGGATCAGTGCCGGGACGACGACGATCATCGTCCCGATAGGCGGCACCGAACAAAGCGGTCCTGCCATGGCCTTGGGCAAGCACAATGTGCGGGTCAAGTTCCTGGCCGAGAAGATTGCCGGTCAACTCGGCAACGCCTTGGTCGCCCCGGTGATCTCCTATGTCCCGGAAGGAACCATCGACCCGCCGAGCGCCCATATGCGGTTTCCCGGAACGATTACCATCAGCGACAAGATTTTCGAGCAATTGCTCGAATCCGCGGCGCGCAGCTTCAAGCTGCACGGCTTCAGGACCATCGTGCTGATCGGCGACCATGGCGGCTATCAGGCCGACGAGCGCCATGTGGCCGATCGTCTGAATGCCGAATGGAGCAAAAGCCCGGTCCGGGTCTTTGCGGCGCTGCAATACTATCAGATCACCCAGGGCGCTTATGTCGACAGGCTCCTGTCGGCCGGCGCGAGGCAGTCCGAGATCGGATCCCACGCCGGATTGGCTGACACATCGCTGATGCTCGCCATCGACCCTTCCATGGTGCGCAAGGATCGCCTCGCGGCGGCGCCGCCGCGCGGCGCCGACGACGGTGTCTATGGTGGCGACCCGACACGATCGTCGGCCGAGTTTGGTCAACTCGGCGTCGACCTGATCGTCAACGGGACGACCGAAGCGATCCGCGAATTCGCAAGACAGCAGCCCAAATGATCAAGCCATATCCACGGTTCACGAGCTTCCGCGCCCTGCTCGTTTTGTTGCTTGCCCTGTCGCCGGCATCGGCTTCAGCTGGTTCATGCCCTGAGGATTGCAGCGAGCCGCCACCTGCCGGCTCTCCGGTCAATATCTACGACCATACAACCCCTGATCATTTGAGCCCCGCCACGACAGGCGCGCTGCCGCGCGTCTATGTTCCGAACCGCTCGTCCGACAGCGTATCGGTCATCGACCCCGCGACGCTCAAGGAGGTCGACAGGTTCCCTGTCGGGCGCAAGCCGCAGCACGTCGTTCCGGCCTGGGATCTCAGGACGCTCTGGGTCGCCAACAACGCCAGCGGCACCAGCAAGGGCAGCGTGACGCCGATCGACCCCAAGACCGCCAGGCCGGGTCACGAAATCCCGGTCGATGACCCCTACAACATGTACTTCATGCCGGATGGAAGTGCGGCCGTCATCGTCGATGAGGCCTATCAGCGGCTTGATCTGCGCGATCCGCAGACCATGGCGCTGAAGTCATCAATACCGACCCCGACCTGCCCTGGCATCAACCATGCCGATTTCTCCGCCGACAATGCCTACGCCATATCACCTGCGAATACGGCGATGGCGGACTGTTGAAGGTGGACCTGAAAAACCACCTCGCTTTGTCGAAGATGGGCATGCCGCAGGACATCCGGCTTTCGCCCGACGGCAAGGTCTTCTATGTCGCCGACATGATGAACGACGGCGTGTTCCTGATCGACGGAGACAGCTTTTCCGAGATCGGCTTCATCGCCACCGGCATCGGAACGCACGGCTTTGTCGTGAGCCGCGACGGGACAAAACTCTACGTTTCAAACCGTGGCTCACACAAGATGGAGCAAGGCCGTGCAAAGGGGCCGGGCAGCGTGACCGTCATCGACTTCGCCACCCGTTCGGTCGTCGCGCAATGGCCAATACCCGGTGGCGGCAGCCCCGACATGGGCAATGTCAGCGCCGACGGCAGGCAATTGTGGTTGTCCGGCCGCTTCGACAGCGAGGTCTACATGATCGACACCACCTCGGGCGCCGTGACGAAAATCCGGGTCGGCGTCGAGCCTCATGGCCTGACGGTCTGGCCGCAGCCCGGCAGATATTCGCAGGGCCATACCGGCAACATGCGGTAGCGTTGCGTTTGCGGAAAAAATTGGTGCCCCTAGCCGGGATCGAACCAGCACTCCTTGCGGAACTCGATTTTGAGCGACCGGATATGCCCTATCCTAACTTTATCCGGCGGTATCCAATTGTGCGATAACCGATTGTAGACACTAGCTTTTTCGGCCCGTCCAATCATCCATGCCTAACCGGATATACGCGACGGTTTGATTTCTGGCTGCACCTATTCTGCACCTGAAATCAACCTCAACGGAGGTTAGGAATGCCCAGGATCAAGCTCACAAAGACGGTCGTCGATGCTGCGACAGCCGATCAGGAACCTTACGAACTTCGCGACACAATAATACCCGGGTTCTTGCTAAAGGTCACCCCGGCGAGCCGCAAGATATTCATGGTGGCCTACGTCGCCGCCAATGGTCAGCGCCGCAAACCGGCCATCGGACGCTTTGGCGAAATCACGGTGGAACAGGCTCGAACGATTGCCCAGGACTGGCTTGCTGACGTCCGTAAGGGCAAAGACCCAAGCGCCGAACGCAGCGCCGCTCGAAAGGCCGCGACGGTCAAGGAACTCTTCGGTCGCTTTATCGACGACTATTCCGATAGCCGGAACAAGCCGTCAACCGTCAAGTCCAATCGAGGATACGGTAAGATCCACATCCTCCCCCACCTTGGCCAGATGAAGGTGCCCGATGTCACGCGCGCGGACATCGCGAACCTCATGAAGAAAATGTCGAAGACTCCGACCAACGCGAACCGCGTCCTGGCCGTTGTCCGTAAGATGTTCAACATGGCCGAGGTCTGGGGCATGCGTCCCGATGGCTCGAACCCTTGCCGGCATGTCCCGAAATTCCCGGAGCGCGGCAAGACCCGGTTGATCACCGACCCGGAGTTGAAGCGGCTCTACGCCTATCTCGATAAGGCCGAAGCCGAGGGACTGGAACATCCTTTCATCGTTCTCGCCGTTCGGCTTCAGTTCGAGTTCGCCGCGCGGATGTCGGAGATCCTCCAACTTGAATGGGCCTGGGTCGATCTGGACAACCGCCGCATCGAATGGCCCGATAGCAAAACCGGCGGCATGTCCAAGCCCATAAGCGCGGAGGCGATCCGGCTGTTCGAGACCGCTCCACGCTTCGAGGACTCACCGTTCGTTTGCCCTTCGATTTTCGATCCAAACCTGCCGATGTCAAAGCAGACCTATTACCTGGGGTGGAAGCGCATCCTGGAACGGGCGGGCGTCCCGCATATCGGTACCCACGGCATCCGCCACCGCTCGGCGACGGACATCGCGAATTCTGGCGTACCGGTGAAGGTCGGCATGGCACTGACTGCCCACAAGACGGTCACAATGTTCATGCGCTACGTCCACACCGAGGACGACCCGATAAGAGCGGCTGCCGAGACCGTGGCACAGCGGCGCCAGATCCTGATCGGCGGCTCGCCGGCGGTTACAGCTCCGGCGCCCATTCAGGAACCGATCGTCTCACCGCCAATGCTTGCTCTCGAACCTGTCGAGGCGTCGACCGCGGCGGCCGACCCAAAACCGCGTGGTCTTGAGGACGGTAAATACTCCTCGCGGACTAAGCTCGGGAACTACCGGCCGTTCCGCCATCGCAGTGGGGAGAACCGGACGCTCCCTCCTGGAACCAAGCACGCCGAAACCATGCAGGAGGCCACTGATGTCCAGTAAGGGAGCAGAGCAACGGCGCTGGCCGACATCAGATGTCTTACGTCGCGCGCGGTTTGTCGAAGACGCTGGTCCAATCCGCTTCGTCGACACCGAAGCTGCCGCCAGATACCTAGCCTTGGAGGCCCATTCGCTGGAATGCTATCGCTCGCTTGGTGGCGGCCCGATCTTCCACAAGTTCGGCAAATATGTCCGCTACGCGGTCGATGACCTCGACGCCTGGGCGGAAAGTTGCCGGCGTGTGACGACGGCCTCGCCTGCAGCGCCTCGCATCCTTCCAATTGACCTGACATAGCTTGAAGGCTATATCGATGACTTGGGAAGTCGAATTGCATGAAGCCTTCGAGGCGGAGGTTTTGGGCTTTGAGCCGGGCGTTCGGACGGAGTTGCTCGCCGCCGCCAAGCTGCTGATCGACTACGGTCCACACCTTGGCAGGCCTCACGCCGATACGCTTAAAGGATCGAAACACGCCAACATGAAGGAGTTGCGGTTCGAGGCCTCGTACGGCGAATGGCGCGCAGCCTTCGCCTTCGGTTCCGAGAGGAAGGCGATCCTCCTGGTGGCGGGCGACAAATCCGGCGGGAGTCAGAAGCGATTCTACAAGCAGCTTATCGCGAAAGCGGATCTCCGGTTTTCCGCTCATCTGGAAAGCCTGAAACCCGCAAAGAAGGGAAAGTGAGATGGGCCGGAGCCTCAACGAATTCATCGCCGCGCTACCCCCCGAGGAGCAGTCCGCGATCGACGCGCGCCATCAGGAGCTGAAGCAGGAGGTCGAGGGACTGCGCGAGTTGCGGCAGATCGCCGGCAAGGCCCAGGAGGACGTGGCCAACGCGCTCAACATCAAGCAGCCTTCGGTCTCGAAGATCGAGAAGCAGGCCGACATGTATCTCTCGACCCTGCGCAGCTACGTCGAAGCTGTCGGCGGAAAGCTCGAACTCACCGTGACGCTTCCAGCGCGACCAACGCTCAGGCTGCACAATCTTGGGGATGTCGGCGTAGAGCGAGGCGCACGCCCACGCGCCGTGGCCCGCCGCCGAAAACCAGCCGCAGCGCGGTGAACCTCAATGCTCCAGTTCGACGGCCGCTGGCGATTTGACAGCCCTGGTCCGATAGAGCCTACCGTCGAGGAAGGTTTCCGCGACCTGATCAATCGGATCATCGGGCAAGCTCAGCGGAAGGCCATTCTCGAGCATTTCAAGGCTCGCTTCGCCGCTGCCGCGAACATCCAATACTGGCCGAGCAGCAATGAGCGCTTTGCCGGAGAGGATCTCGCCACAGCGATGTCCGAAGCGGCGCGAACGCCCCGTCATGCGAGTTCCGGCGTGGGAAATCTAGCCGACAGAGACGTACCCCACGCGGGCAAATTGAGCCGAGTTGGAGTTTCTGATTGATGTGGTTGGAAGCTCACGCAGTCGGAACCAGGGTGCAAGCCATTGGCTCGGCGTTGCTGTCGGAATGCTGAGTCGGAAGAAATGCGCGACGATCAGTTTCGCATCCTGTTCGCCGAAATCGGCGGTTGGCCAGCGAATCTTGAACGGGGGAAGTTCAGTAATGCTTGGTACGTTGGTCTTGATGCAGTCCCATTGAGCCTCTGGAACGATCAGCCCGCTAATCAGCGATGCTGCGATACGTTTATTCTGAGCTACATCGCAGACAGGTGAGATCTCTACCAGGATCGGACGCACGTCGGTTCGCCATGCGGTCAAGCGAGGGCTCGCGGCACCTTTGCCGAAGCAATGGTCAATGAAAGTCTGCTTGTCCTTACCGAACGCGGTCAGGAAAGCTGCATCGTTCGTAACACGATACACGGTGCCTGGGCCGAATGGGGTAGTCCCTGGAGCTAGATCCGACGCGAGGAGGATTGAGTTCATCTTCGCACGGAAGGCCGCAGACGGCGCGGGGTTCGGGGCTTCTGCTAGCCAAGCTCCATGGTCTGTCAGTTCGGCCGCTGGCATTGCTAGTTCCAGCTGGTCGATAAGCAGCTGGGAGAGAACTGTGGTCATATGGAACGGCGCGGTTTGCGCGCTGAGGTCAGCTTCACCCTGTGCAGCCGTCAGCTTTTGCAGCGTTGTTTTCAGACCATCGCCAAGAGAAAGTGCAGTTCCTGCTCGCGCCGTCTGAGCTGCCGAAGTCAAGGACGTTGTGACTTGGCTGGTGGCCTCCTTCACGAGCGCATCCCAAGCCCATAGAGCTGCAATTGCGGGCTGATCGACAAGCGCATTGTCGATAGCCTGCTTCAGGTCATCAACCCAGTTGTCAGGCCTGTCATCGGGCATCGGCTTTGGCATCTCTACGAAAATGACTCTGCCTTCGTACGCCGGTTCAGCGCCTAGAAGCGTTCTCCTGAACAGCGCCGCTTCCGTCTCCTGGTCTTCTTGCGGCAGATCAGTATCAACGATCTCCGCGGCATACTTGCTCCAGATCACGACGACCACCGGGGCGGTGTCGGTAGGAACGATCCGTCTGAACGCGTTGGCTGTATAGGATGCGGCATTCTTTCCGAGCTGTCCTGCGAGGTGCAGATCTAGAAAAAGTAGACGCAATCGACCAAACGGCGTTACCGGCAGACTTTCCAGTTCGCCCTTCAAGTGTACAGCTCCTACCTGAAGCTGATTTAGAGCCGTAAGGATAGTCTTATATTCTGCCTCTTCGTCATCAACGACACATACAGCAGGTGATGCAAGGTGACTGATCATGTCTGGTCCATAAACTGAAGGGCCACTACGGCGCCATCAACTTCTGCGGGCAGGTCTATCTCGCCGTCAGCAGGGAACAGAAGCCGCCCCCCATTCACCCGCATCACCTCGCTTACTATGTACAGGCCAAGACCCATTCCCCCGACGCGACGCGAAAAGAATGCGTTGACGAGATCGTCAGGTTCGTCGTTGCCGAAGCCCGGGCCATTGTCTCCAACGACGATCGCCCTGCCGCCTTCGATCTCGTCAGTCAAGCCGATGTACAGGTATTTCTGTTTCGGATTTCTGGATTCGAGCCAGTGAATGCTGTTGTCAATCAGATTGGTAATGGATGCAACTAGCATCTGCTTCGACCCATGAATAATGAAGTCGAGATCATTTGCCGCAGATTTGTTTATCAGCTTGATCTTGTGCCGCTGTAGGCGAATTTCAGTGCTGAAGATTGCTTCCTTGATAAGTGCCGATGCTGAAGTTTTTCCCGGCGTCGGGTTTTTGAGGAGATTGGTGACGGGGCGCATCGCCCTGTAGAGACGATCAACCAGCTCGCGAACGCGTTCGTTCGAAGCATCCTTCCGAGTAGCCGCTCTCAACTCGTCAAGAATCTTTTCGGCGCCATGGAGCATCATGCCGATGGTCAGTCCTGGGACCGCTGCGTGCAGCAACTGGTCCCTGTACATTTCCATCTCGCGCTCCGCTGTCTTGAGCGCAGGCTCAAACTCGGGAAGCAAGCCTTTCCGTTCGAGAATATCTCTTATCTCCGTCAGTTTCTCGAAGACCTTCTTGCCTGTACCCTTGCCAAGTGCCTCGCGAAGTTTCCGCTGGTCCTTGCTCTTTTCGGCCTCGACCTGTGTCAGCACGCTGATGACCGCGTCTCGGAAAATGGCGAAGGCGTCGTTCTCGATGAAACCCTCGCGATTGGTCTTCTCGCGAAGGTCGCGGCTTTCGGTAGCATCCAGACGCAGTGTGCCGAGGATCTGATTGTTACTGGTCCTCGCTGTTGGCGTGTTGACACGACGAAGGTCGAGATTGAGCCAGTCGTTTCCGGGCTCACCGAAGTCATAGACTCGGATGCCATCACGATAGATCCGAATGCCGCCATTCTCATCGAGATAGTCTTTGAGCCCCTTGAGGTCCTGAGTTACCGCACGAAGGACCGCCGGATCTCTATCGAAGAGCAAAAACTCGAATTCGACCTTTCCGATCTCGTAATCTGAAAGGTCGACCGGAACAGTCCGTCGCCCTTGCTTCTTCTCGAGCCGGAACAGAGTGGAGGGCGTCTTTCTGGCACTGAGCTGTTTCGAGTAGCCCGGGGGCGGCGTAAAAGTGTAGCGCAAGATTCCTTTGTTGCCTTCGAAATGACCGTGAATCTGGTAGAGAGCGCAACTCGCCGCGTCCTCCGAAGTAAACATGTTATCGAGCCAGTCGTCCGGTCCTACGATAATCAGCTGAACTTCAAAATCGGTCGGCCCTTTGAACGGAGAACAAAGGCTGTTCACTGCCCTGTGCAGGCGGCGCACCTCACCGCGTTTCCAGGTTTCTCGAAGCTTCGACACCTCGATTTTCGTGCCGTGCGCTTTGCCCGCGAAGGTCTTGGGCGTGCGACGCGTGAGCCTCACCACGGCCGAATCCAGGTTCTGTGCGGACTCTATGGCATCCCAGTCGAAAACCAGGACGAGCTCCTCACCGCCGGAGACCCGCGTAATCAGGGTGATCATGTGCCCAAGCTTGTGAATCGAGAGGCGGCCGAGTCCTTTCTCGCCAAGCGGGTACCGATGGTATTTTTTTGACCTGACGTCCTGCCTGCGCTGCTCAGCGCGAAAATCCGTGGCAATGACCATCCACACGTTGCGAAGTGTGGCCTCGTCCATCCCCGAGCCGTTGTCCTGAACGGTGATCCGGGCGGTCTGTCTGGATTCCGGGTTTTCGAGTGTCACAACGCATTCTGTCGCATCAGCGTCGTAAGCGTTTTTCACTAGCTCGAAGACAGCGAGGTTCGCATCGCGAATCAACTGATCGCCAAGGAGCGTCAGGAGCCGAGGTTTGACCTGGAAAACCAAATCATCGTTCGTGTGAGTGCGAATAGCCACGCCGATTATCTGCCGATCTGCCGAAGAACTACGGCAAGAGATTTCATTTCATTGAGCGCACAAACCCGCATATTTTTCAACGCCGTAGATGCAGTATGCGTGATATGACAGAGTACATAGTAACTTCATAATGCTGCGCCAATGCCTGCGGAAGGGTTGGGCCGGTCCTGAAGGCTCATTCATTCCCGACAAACGTACCGATCAGTCGCAAAATTCAGGCAGGGGGCTAGATGAGGATTGTTTCTGTAGACATCCTGACGACAGCCGGTCTGCATGTGGATGCAATCTACCAGGGCGGCCGCAAGGGCAACGCTGGTGACGATCCGCTGCCGAAGCTGATGCGTGTCGACAGTCAGGGGGGCTTCCGCTACCGCGGCAAGGTCCGAGGCAAGCTGGAGATGCTCGTACTGATGACGAGCATGAACGATACCGACTGGCCTGATGAGATGGACGTGGAGACCGGCGTCTTCACGTACTTCGGCGATAACAAGAAGCCAGGGCGCGACCTGCATGATACCGGGCGCGATGGCAATCTTATCCTTCGCACGGTCTTTGAGGACTCCAGAGCAGGCCGTGCGGGCCGTGAGTTGGTGCCACCGATCTTCTTGTTTGCCAGCACCGGCGTATCTCGCGACGTGAGATTCCTGGGCTTGGCGGTGCCCGGCGCCAGCGATTTGGATGCGTCTGAGGAATTAGTGGCAATCTGGCGCAGCACCAAAGGTCAGCGGTTCCAGAACTACCGTGCTCGCTTTACAGTACTTGATGCTGCTAGCATGTCACGGGAGTGGGTCGACAGCATAATTGCCGGCACGCCCGATCACTCGCTAGCGCCTGAAGCCTGGAAACTGTGGCGCAAGGCAGGTCGCCGCAAAGCGCTGGTTGCATCGCGGACGCTGGAATACCGCTCTCGCAAGGAACAGTTCCCCACAGACCGTGAAGGGCAGGCGATGCTCGAAATTGTCCGCGGGCATTTCGCTGGAAGGCCGCATGCCTTTGAACATTGTGCTGCGGCGCTGGCGCGATTGATGATACCGGAAATTGCGGGCTTGGATGTCACAAGACCATCTCGTGACGGAGGTCGCGACGCGATCGGTCAACTGCGTGTGGGGTCGGGACCGAGCGGCATCCTGGTAGATTTCGCCTTGGAGGCAAAATGCTATACGCCTCCGACGGCGGTGGGCGTGAAGGACATGTCACGCCTGATTTCACGTCTGCGGCACCGTCAGTTCGGCGTGATCGTCACGACATCCTGCGTCGATCTTCAGGCCTACAAGGAGATTAAAGAAGACCAGCATCCGATCCTGGTCATAGCTGCACGCGACATTGTCGAGCTGTTAAGACGGAATGGTCGCGGCAGTGCCGAAGCGGTTAGGACGTGGCTGAACGAGGAGTTTCCGGACGAGGACAAAGCTCAGGCCTGATCGGCCTCAGCCTCCTCCGTCAAGAGTACGGCGTTGACCAACCCTGCTCTCTCGACAGCGATGACTGCTTCCAGCGCCGGTTTTGCCTGCTTCGCGGTCGGCTTTCGCTGCCAGCCGCCTGCTGCGTAGCTTGCAATGGTGCGGCAGATACCTGCGACGGTCCAATGAATGGTTTTGGTCTGTTGACCATATTCAGCAACTGCTAGCCAGACCGCCGCAGGGATTTCCATGCAGCGGGCGATGCGATCGTAATCCGCGACAGTGTGCCTGCCTTTCGGAACCACCGAGCCGCCGGTGCCGGTTGAGCCGTCCGCGGTCATATATGACAGTTCGGGCGGAAGCGGATCAGACATCTCAGGGAGCTTTTCTTGAATGTCGTTCCAACAATCTGCCTTCTTGTACCATTCGCTCGGATTTCGCTGGCCAGCCGACTCGCGCATGACGGCGTCAAGTTTCGGTGCCCAGTCCGCAATCAATTGCTCGAATTCAGGGCTGATGGCCTGCTTTGACCACAGTCGGTCAAAGTCGACGCGTCCGCCGCTACGATGTGCAATGCCGGCAACGACATAGGCTGTGATCTGAGAGCCATATGCCGGGAACTTCATGCTTTTAATCTTTTTCTCCGCGGCGCGGTAAAGGACTGCGATCGCGATCAGACGCTTGAACCAGGTCTGGTCAGGCGGCGGAATCGGCGCGTCCTTCAAACGCTGCATGAACATCTGGAAATTTTTCTGGCCACCGAGGCAAACCTTGTCCGGCAGACTTTCCCAGGCGCTGAGGTAGCGCGCGACATCAAGCTTGCTAAGACGGCGCTGTTTCGGGGTCTGCTGGCGGAAAACCTTTGTTTCCGAAACCTTGTAGGCAGCCTTATGCTCTGCCGCGAGGTAGGAGCCGCGAGCGCGTTCGTAGAACCAGCGACCTTTTCCGTCATCGAGCCAAGTCGTATTGGCGAGTGTTTCGATCTGCTGATGGAAAGGATCGTTTGCGGAGAAGTCGGCCAGCTGGACCGCGTTCTGGCGGTTCGCGGCACGAGAAATGGAGGACACCATTTCGCTCAGGTCAGCGCCACCGACCTTTATGATCTTCACCGGCACGGCCACGTGTTCGAGGCTAAGTGAGTCCTTCCGACGGGCCCGGTGCAGGGAAGCTGTGGTCTGGCCACCATTGACGATCTGGAGGCCTTTAAGCGACCGGATTTCGAGACCGCCGGCCGGATTCTTAGCGACGTCGAGTTCATCGACCGTTGCAACAATACCGTTGTTGAACGCCAGGAACATAGATGGCTGATCTGCAATTGTGCGGCGTAGCTCCGCGTTGACGCTCTTGCGTCCCTGTAGACCCAGGAAGGCCCGAACATTGAGTTCAAGGAGCCGGACACCGTACCGATCGTAGATCTGCGATAAGACCTCACCGGGAAGAACAGCCAAGTATGCGTCATATTCATCGTTTTGCGCAGGAACGTGCAGGCACGTCAGTCCCATGCCAGTAAGGGCCGTAAAGTCCACGGAGATATCGGCGCGCGTTTCACCTTCGCCGAGAATACGAAAGAGGCGGACTATGTCGTACGCCTCAAATTCCACCAACTTCTCGCGCCATACTGTCTGGGATACAATATTGCCGACTATGCCGTCCGTCAGCAGTACAACACGGATGGCAGAGAGGTTCTGAGCCTCGTCCTCTATAAGGCGGGCGAGATCGCTAGCGTCCGTGTTCGACGGTTCCAGGAGGGAGGCAAGACCACCCACGCAAGCGCCGGCAAATCGCAGAGCACGTTCGAGTGCGCGGTTAGTGTCCGCACTTGGTATCTTGCTGGCAGGAATGTCGCCGAAATAGAGCGTCGTGAATAGGTCAAGGCGAGCCCGTTCTTCGTCGTAGGAATAACCATCGATACGGTAGGTTGTGTTTCGGATGGGCCCCTCTTGGTACAGGGGAATGGCGCCATCGAACTGTCCAGCTTCTTCTAAACGTTCGAGGATAAGGCGTGTGAAGACATTGGCGGAGAACGGCTCCTCGGTCGAAAGTCCTTCTTCGACTTCAGCGATAAGGTCCTGATGAAACTCTGCAAGCGCGCCGTCAGTCATGAACGATCTCCCTGAATAAACGCTTCAAGGACAAGCGCCGTGTCTGCCCAAAAGGCGGACAGAGCGCGAACATCAAGCGTGTAGGTGGCGTCAGTAATTGCTACTGGAAGGACCGTGCGGCGCAAGCGCGGAAAGCCGTCTGTGACTGCATAGCAGTCCATGCTTCGAATCTGCACGCGAGGTGCGCCTCGAGCCTCGTCATCGTCGGGCAGCAGACCACGGCGGATGAGCGCGTTGTCGAACTGGGAAACGTTGCCCGGAATGGTATCGCGGATGGAGGCTATGATATCGCCGAGAGTCCGGCCATCCGGGGCTTCGATGAGCTTGACGTGAATAAGTTCAAGTCGGCGCAGATCGGCAGTCTCGAGCTGATCCAGACGCGAGATGGTGATTGTTGGTGAAGGCCCAAGGCCGGTCTTTATTTCGAGTGCATGGCCACGCGAGTGGAAATCATGGAGGCCGTCAACGGGGGCTTCCCAGCTGGGCAGCAGTTTAGAGTCAACGCCGAGCAGTCTTTCGAGAACCAGGAGCTCTCCGACAAGACCGATGATGCCTGACCGCGAAAGTCCGTCCTGCCGGTCGCGTAAGAACTGTCTCCAGGCATCCAGGCGATCCAGGAACCGGTCGAGTGCTCTGGCCCGATCTGATGCGGCGGCCTCGACGAGATCAGCACAAAGCTTGATGAAGAGGTCGAGACGGCTGGTGTCTTCAAGTGAGAGGACGAGCAGCGGCCCCCGGCTGTCGGGAACTGTTACGAGGCGCACGCCTCCGAGATCGAAGAGAGCGTCTGCCGTCATGGGCTTGGACAGGAGAAGGCATGGCGCATTGTCGGCGGCCCGCATGCCTGCAGAGATTTCAAGTGGCAGGTTGCCGGCGAGAACCTTGCTCCGATACTCGCGCCAGATCGGCGCTGTGTGGGCTAGCTCATTCCAGGCTTCAGTGAGGAGAGTGACCCAGCTGGTCATTGCTCCTCTTTCTGCGCGACGCTGTTGATGCGGTAAACGCGATCATCGGCAAGATCGCTGTTCGGGAAACTGACGACGACACCGATGACTGGGCGGTCGGTCTGCTCGACCAGCGCCTTGTCTGGATCTATCGGGTAGATGATCAGAAGGCCGTTCTGCGGTCGGGCACCTCGGGCCTTGCGGATATACTCACCTGATGGGACATCGGTGGCGGGCTTCCTTCGAGTTGCGCGCTCGGCGTTTGTGATCGTGAGTGCACCTGCGAACTCTGCATCTGTAAGGTCGATTGCTTGGTCAAGCGGGCTGAGCGCGGTACCGATGATGAAGCGTTCTGTGGAAGCCAGGACACCGTACTCATCGCTTCTTGGCGTACGGAGGATGCAGTTCCGAGTGACACCACCGATGGTGACGGCCTTTTCACGGCCGGTGGCAAGGAAGATGCTCCAGTCTGTGAGTTCGTTCAGTCCGAGCTGGTCGGTAATGTAGGTTGCAAGCTTACTGCCGTTCACCTGGATGCTTTCAGGAGGGAACGCCAGGCCACGCAAATATTCTGCGACTTGGCGCCCGGGGATGCCGCTCCAGAAAGTGCCCATGGCCTTATTTCTTTCCGGTCCCGGGCGCGTCGGGTTGTCGGTTCCATGGCCAAGACTGCGGATGAAGTCGTCGGTGACATTAGCGTTATGCTCGATTGTCGCCTTGTCGCGGAACATGACGGTCTGCACTTTGCCTTCACCGGCGTAGCTGCTGCTGCGGAGTGCAGTGTGTCGTTGCTTGTCTCTCGACGTAATTTCTAGGATCTCGTGAACCTCAACTTTCAGGCCGAACTGCTTCGGCGTGGCCTTTGTGACGGACATCTCATAGAACTGGGCACGCAGTTCCTTTTGAACCGTCGCCATGTAGCGGAACCAGTCTTCCATGTCGTCCGTCGTGTACAGGCGGCAGAGATCGGCAAAGCCCCGACGGTAGCCGAACCAGCGGCCCATTTGCAGGAGGCTGTCGTACTGACGAGAAATACGCAGGAAATAGCTGACAGACAGGCCTTCGAGTGTGAGGCCTCGCGAAAGCTTGTCACCGCCGATGGCTATGAGTGAGCGGCCGCTGTCCTTGAACGAGTCGTAGTCGATGTCGCTCTTCGACTTGCCGTTGGCGGTCATGACCTCGATCTTGTCGGAGGAGTCAGCCAGCGTTTCCAGAACCTGCTGCCAAGTCACCGGGACGATATTCCGGCCGAAGACGGTCGGTAGAACCTCCTTGGTGGTCTGCTGGAAGTCCGTCTCCCACACGGTCTGAAGGCGTTCGAGGGTTTGACGATCTCCATTGGAGATCATCGAGCAGGTTTCCCGAAGGTACTTCTCGACTTGGCGATGGACTTCATTGTGGACGTCCACGTATCGGGAGACGTGTACCAGCATGGATTTGTGTTCGCGCTCCTGACCTCGCGCGGCGCGCGCGGCGCAGCTGAGGAGGAAGGCGTCGATTGCATCTTCAAGGCTGGGAGGGATGACGTCCTGTCCATCAAAGCGCGGCTTGTAAGACTTGTCGTGTTTTTCCGGAATCCAGTTTTCCTCGGTCTGTTCGAGGGGGCGAGCGAGGGGAATGCCGGTATTGTCGGCCTCGTCGTTGGTGCCGAAAACACCGCTGGGACCGAAGTAGTCATCGGGTGGCGTGAGCTGGACGATAAAGGCAGCCGGAAACAGGTCATCTCCGAAACCGTCTGCACGTCGATCGTCGTGAATGAAGATGTTGGCGAACGGCGTCGCGGTGTATCCGACATAAACGCGGCGATCGAACTTCATCAGCAGCTTGCGGATTTCGCCGTTCACGCGCTTGGGTTCGTAGTCCTCGTCAAACGTGCCATCTTCGAGCAGCGGCTGATCCTTGGTGTCGACCGAGGCCTGATCCGCTTCATCATCAATGATGAGGGCGGCGGCTGCGCGGGACGCGGCTGATCTGCGAGCGATCCAGTTATTGAGGTTTTCGAGCACCTTGGCGTTTTTCTTGACTACGAGGACGCAAGGCTGGCTGACGGGTGAGAAGTTGGCCTTCTCAGCGATAACTTGGCTGAAGTCACCTTTCAGGGACGCATTTGTGACACTGTCGACGCTCAGGAGCGTGTTGAACTCGCCGACCCCGATCACAGGCATGGGCTTACCCGGCACGATGTTCTTCGGATTGGTATCGTAGCCCAGGAAATCGCTGTCGAAGCGCTTCTGCGTCTGCAAACGCAGGATGTTATGCATGCCGGCGAGGATGATGATGATGCGATATCCGGCGTCTGCAGCGCGGTTGACCACGCCCGCATAGCTTGCGGTCTTGCCCGACTGAACGTCACCGACGACAAGGCCGCGCCAGTCCCAACTGCCTGGTCTTTCCGGGTTCTCCATCGACTCCAGTATCCTGGCGGTGCTTTCCTCGAGCTGGTCGATGGAGTCCTGAGGCCAGCTGGCCTCCTGCAGCTTCTCGAGGTAGCGCTGCATGAAGGGGCCGGGTTTGCGCCGGTCGCCGACATACCATTGGGCTGGGCGTGCGCCTTCGGTGTTTCGAAGTATGAGAGCGGGGCCCTGCTCAGTGACGAAGATGGTGAGGAGCAGGCGTGTTGCGGCTTCGATCTGCTCTAACGTGATGGTCTGGCCCGTGGTGAGGCTGAAGATGGGTGCGTCGAGTTCGACGATCTTCGCGATAGCGTCGCGGTCGATGACAATGCCGGCTTCCTTCTGGCGTTTCAGGATTCTGCGCGCTCTGAACGCTAGGTCTTCCACGAGATCAGCCATCATTCCCCCCAAAGTCGTCGCATCATTTCAGCTCTTAATTTCGTCAGGTCCCCCGGAAGATTGACGAGAAGCAGGTCGATGCGCTCCTGCACGGAGAGGGCTGCGGGCAATGTGCGGCTCAGTTCTTCGAGCTGATCGGCGAGTTTCGCGGTCTCACCATCATCGAGAACGGGGATTTCTGCGCCTTCAGATTCTGAAACGTCGAGCCAGATACGTTCGACAGGAACGCTGCGCTCGATAATCGAGAGGACCGCATTAAGCGGGCGAAGTCCGCCGGCTGCTTCGCGGCACGCGATGATTACCGGATGGTTTCGGTTGATTCGGTATTGTGGGCCATTAAGTCCGGAGCTAGCCAGCCAGACGGAAAGGGCCTCGCGTGAGGCACCGCGGATGCGCGGGCCTTGTCCGCGAAACGCGAAGACCTCACGTGCTTCCTGCCTGCAGTGTCCAGCAATGGCGGTAAGACGTGCCCTAATGGCTCCGGGCGGCCGTGCCTGTGATTTGCGCACATCGATGCGCCAGTTGCGGTCCATGCCCGTCGGCAGGTCCACCTGGATACGCGCCAGCCGACTGGCTTCGTCACGCGTCCAAGTACGAGCGCCGCCAAGTCCGAGCCAGCTGCCAGCGACGAGCAGGCGCTTGCCGCGGTACACGTAGAAGCCCTGGCGTGCGCCCCAGCCACCTGGGCCGCCTGCGGCTTCGTACTCGGTATCGTTGGCGAAACGATCCCGATGCGGAAGGACATATGGCTTCACACTTAACGAGGAGCCGGCATGCCGAATTTTCTCAACCGGCATAGCAATGGTCGCAGGATGTTGAGTCTGGAAAGGGTCCCAGGCTTTTACGGCGCGCCCGTTGAGAGCTATGGCGAGGCGCTCGGCGTCACCGTTGATGAAGCGATGAAACACCATGCTGAGATGGGCGCGGATTTCTTCCAGGCGAAGGTAGAACGCTTGCTTGGCCAGCCCTGAAAGCCCACTCAACTCGTCAATATTTTCCCAGAGGACGGCGGTCCCGGCGGGAAACGCGAGAAGTTTTGCGACGAAAGGATGAACAGGCAGTGGATCGGGGACGGTGGCGATCCAGCCACGGGCGGCGATGACAGCGACATCCATCGCGATAGCGTTGGTCGTCCCTTCCACTCGCGAAACGACGACCAGACGGCTACTTTGCGAAAGTGAGGCAGTCTTGAGCCCCATGCCGAAGCGGCCGAGATCGCTTTCGCTTCGGGTGGCGTCTGGGCCGTCGCCACCAAGCTGCATGGCTGTGGCCAGTCGTTTCTCGCTCATGCCGCGGCCATTGTCCAATATGGCCGCGGTCGGGCGTCCGTCGTTCCACTGGAGATCGATTTCGACAGTGCTTGCGCCTGCGGTGATGCTGTTGTCGATAAGATCGGAGATTGCGGTTTCGGGGGAATAGCCCAGTCCCCTGAGGGAGTTTATCAGTGCGGAGGCCTTCGGTGGGATGTCTATGGTGCGTTCCGCGGCCATGTCAGGCGACCTGCCGATCAGCTGCCTCTTTTTCGCGAGAAGTTGCGGCAAGCTGAGCCTTCAGCACTTTTGCGACGGCGAGTCCCAGCAGCGGCGGAACGGCGTTCCCGATCTGACGGAAGGCCGCGTTCATGGCTCCTGCAAATACGAAGCCATCGGGGAATGACTGCAGGCGTGCAGCCTCACGAACAGAGACTGTCCGCTTCTGCGTGCTGTCATAGTGGATATGGGAGTAGGTGTCCTTGCCCATGTGAGCGGTCAGCGTGCGGGACGGCTTGGAGGGATCGAGCTTCCACCATTTATTTGGAAACTTGTCTGGATCGTACGGCGGGACCATGTTGGCATGGAGGTCACGATATGCCGTCGAGTCCTTGTGCGTCTTCGTCATTCGACGTCGTACGATTTCGTCCTCGAACATGCTCTGAGCGAGCGCACGAGCAGCCGGATAGTCAGCGCCATACTTCATCTTTGCGAAAATGGGGAAATCGCGTGGCGTCAGGCGTACTAGGTGACCGTCGGAGCCTGTGTCGGTTTCGAAACCTGGCCAAGTGCGCATGATGATTGCATAAGCTGAGATGCCATCGGCCAGTTGCCGGTAGGGAAGGATATCTGAAAGCCTACGTTTGCGGATCACGGCGGGGGCAGTTGCATGCTCGACGATGCGTGGAAGGTCGGCGAGGGCGCTTTTGACGCCAACGGCCTCCTTCGCGCTGTTGTTCGGTGTCGGGATCGGATGGAAGTAGCGGCTGTCTGACTTGACATGCTTGAGTGCCACCCGACGGGACCCTTCATAGCCGCGGGGCAAGTCGAGGAAATGGAGCGGCGTGGGGAATTCGGGTTCTTCGCCAAGTTCGTTAGCGATTGCCACGATGAAAAGCCGTTCGCGTATTTGCGGCACTCCGTAATAGGCGGCATTGAGAATGGTGTAACCGGTTCGATAGCCAGCCTCACCGAGTGTTTCACAGATTTCTTCAGGGACGTTGTGCCCGCCGAAATTCAGAATGTCCGGGACATTTTCGATAATGATGACCAGTGGCTGCGTGTCTTCGACATACTGTAGGAAGCGGCGATAGAGAGCTGCGCGAGGGTCTTTCTGGAAGGCGTCATCGTGCCCGGCAACCGAACGAAGCTTGGACCGCCCGATGCGTGCGAAGGCTTGGCATGGAAGGCCGGCGGCGAGGACGTCAAAAGCTTCTGAGGCGAAGGTGCCGAGTTCAAGGTCTGCTACCAGCTGAGAGGCCGAGCAGCTTTCCATGTCGCGTGGTTTGGCCCATTCACTGTCTGGTGCGTGATCACCGCCGAAGTTGAGCGCGTAGCTCGCGGCGGCTTCAGAATCGATTTCGATATGAGCGGTAAGTTCGAAGCCGGCAGTCTTCAGGCCAAGGGACAAGCCTCCGCAGCCCGAGCAGATTTCGAGCGCGCGAGGCGCGGCACAGGAGTGCAGCCTGGCTATCTTGTTCCGGCGTATGAGCTGCTTGTCGATGGAAGTCATGACCTGAATATTTGCTTGAGCCTTTTGCGCAGACCGTCATCGTCGGCAGTTTCGCATTCCCAAAGGGTCACGACGCGCCAGCCACCCTGCTGAAGTTCCTGCCCAACGCGTTGATCACGCGCTACGTTGTTTTTGAATTTTTCGGTCCAGAATTCAACGTTGGACTTAGGATTATAGCAATATCGGCATCCTTCGTGGCGGTGCCAATAGCAACCGTGAACGAAGATCACCGTATTCCGTGCCGGAAATACAAGGTCAGGGGAGCCTGAAAGGTCCTTGCGATGAAGGCGAAAGCGGTACCCCAAGGCGTGCGCAGCCTTACGCACAGCCAGTTCGGGACCAGTGTTTTTCCCCCGGATACCACTCATCATCCGGGAGCGATGTTCGCGTGTGACAATATCCATGGATGCCCCAGCGGCGTTGTTATCAGACGCCGACTCACGGGATACTACATTGCCTTAGCCCAAGCCGGAACGATTTTGTCTGAAAGGTAACAGGGTGTAGCGCCTAGGCTTGTGCTCATGTCGAGCGGCGAAACGTTGGTCTATTGTCTGCAAAGGAGCGCGAAATGCCGGCTGCGCGAGGCCCGCACAAGATGGTGGCTCTGCGCTCGCGTAACGATATGTCTGCTTTCCTGCCTCGCTCGCGAAACGCGGCCCACTTCTAGTCCCAATTGAGACATTCCACATCTTTAAACGCGGCGTCGGCCGCTGGTGCAGCGCGGGCGGCGCTACGCTGTTCGGGCTTCGCACCGCCCGTCACTCGCGCCGACCAATGCTACTATCGCTTCCCCATTGCTCTTCGCGCCATTCCCCATCGAACGCCTGTTTCCCCTTCGCGGCCCACAGGTCGCGCGCATGCTCGCCTTCTTGGCCCTGCAGCTTGACGGCGATCCAGAGGAGCGCGCCGTAGATGATGGGGCGATCATCATTTGTCAGCTCGATGATGCCTGCCTTGGCCACGAGACCGCCGAGTTCGATCAGGTGTCGGGTGCGCTTGCGGCGCTCGATCTGCCAGGTGCGCATGTCATTGCGAGCCAGTGCCGCTTGCCGGCGATTGTGAGCTGCCCGGTTGTGCTGCAGCGCCACGAGGGTTGCGCTGAGATGCAGGAGCAGTTCGCCGGGACCCGCTTTCGAAAAACATCACCCCACGCTTGGCCCATGCCTCGCGCTTTGCGGCGTCTTTCGTCTCGGCGATTGCAACCAGCGCGCCGGCCAGTTCGTCGGTGCTGAGTTGATCGGCGCCGGTGGCGATCACCAGGTCGCCAAGTTGCTGCACCTTTCGCGTCTTGAGTTCCCACGCTTTGTCTTCCAGCGCCTTCAGTTCCGCGTCAAAATCTCGTGGTTTACGCATGGCTGTCTCCATCTGACGTCGATGCGGCGATGATAGGCGAGCGTGTGCCGGAAGGCTTCAGGGTTGCCGAGACAGGCGGGGACGGGCTGGTCCATCCCGAGATTTTTTCGAGGGAGGGCGCGCTTATACGTCGTGCCGACGTTCGCTTTGACGTGCAAATGGTGGAGTAGAGATGAAGCGCTACTTCCCCTTTCGGAGACAAGTTTCTCCATCCCTCTCC
>NZ_VFTA01000032.1:0-67054 GCF_007003935.1 Mesorhizobium sp. WSM4310 | reverse complement strand
CGCCAAGGGACCACGGGCCGCGTAAGCGGCCCTTTCATTTGGTGAGCCATATACCTATCTGTAGGCCAGCCTAGTCGTAGGCTTGCGCTTACATCCTAAGCAAGCTCGCTTAGTGGTGACGCGGGGTGGAGCAGCCCGGTAGCTCGTCAGGCTCATAACCTGAAGGTCACAGGTTCAAATCCTGTCCCCGCAACCAAATCACAATCGGCCCGCCTGGCTCAAACCAGCGGGCCGTTTTGCGTTCAGGGCAACGATCGCCGACGACTGCCTCCCGCCCAGCGGTCCGCAAGCAGGCAAAGCCGAGGCGCCCCGATGTAAGTCTCCACTGACATTGCGAGCTGTGTGCCGCGTCACCCCCTGGCGTTGCCGCGTGCTCGCTTTCTCTCGGCGGCGACGAGCAATTCGACGAAGGCGCGCACCTTGGCAGGCCGGAAGCGGGCCGGCGGGAACACCGCGTGGATGCCGCCGGTCGGCAAGGCCCACTGCGCGAATATCCGCACAAGCCGACCCCCGACGATATCCTCATCGACCGCATAGTCGGGAAATATACCCAGACCGATACCTGCAAGCACGCAGGCATAGGCCGCCGGGCTTTTGTCGCAGACGACGACGGGATTGAGTTCGGTCAGCACCGTCTCGCCTTCTCTGGAAAACAGCCATTGGCCGACGCCGCGCAGCTGGGCATTGCCGACCCAGGCCAGCGATCGTGCCTGGTTCGGGTTCGCATCCGCGGGCAGGCTTGCCGCGAAGGCCGGGCTCGCAACGACGATCTGCCTAATCGTGCCCAGTCGCCGTGCCTGGTTGGAGGAATCGGTAAGCCAGCCAACGCGGATGCCGAGATCGATCTGCTCATCGACCAGATTGCTCACCGCGTCGTCGAAGATCGCTTCGACGCGCATTTGCGGATAGGCCTTCAGATATGCCGCCATGACCGGCGCCACCACTCTGGTGCCGTAGTCGAGCGGCGCGGTCAGCTTCAGAGTTCCGCTCGGCTCGACCGCGCCGTGCGAGATCTCGCCATAGGCCGCCTCCGCCTCGCGCAGGATGATCATCGCGCGATCATAAAAGAGGCGACCGTCTTCCGTCGGGGTGACGCGTCGTGTCGTGCGCTGCAGCAGCGTTGCGCCCAGTTCCTCCTCGAGCCTCCCGACCTGATGGCTGACCACGGCCTTGGCGACGCCAAGCCGGTCCGCGGCTGATGTGAACGAGCCGGTTTCCATCACGGTGGTGAAGTAGACGAGCCGATTGAGGTTCAGAAGGTCGGCCATGGCGACTGCTTTTGTCTGATCTGATCGGACAGTTTGTATTATTGGGTGGTATTTATCGCAAGACCTCCGTCTGCCACATACGGCCAAGACTTTTGGCGGCTCGTCAGCCGACAATCCGTACCGAGGACGGCAGCGATCGTGAGCAATTCAGATGTAACTTACCTTTTCGATCCGCTCTGCGGCTGGTGTTACGGCGCCACGCCGATGCTGGACAGGCTCTTGGCCAGCGGCTCGCGCATCGAGCTGCTGCCGACCGGCCTGTTCTCCGGTGCCGGGGCGCGGCCGATGGATGAAGGCTTTGCCGCCCATGCCTGGGCGAATGACCAGCGCATCGAGCGTCTGACCGGACAGAAGTTCACGCAGGCGTACCGAAACAATGTCCTCAATATTCGTGGCACCTTGCTCGACTCGCATGCCGCCACGCTCGGCATCAGCGCTGCCGGCCTCGAGGACCCCAACCGTCGGCTGAGCGCTCTGAAGGCTATCCAGCGCGCGCGTTATGTCGATGGCCGGGATATCGTGACTGTCGGAGGCGTGGCCGCCGTGCTCGCCGATGCCGGCATGGCCGATGCAGCAGCAATGTTGAAGGCGCCGACCGAAACCTTGCTGACGGCTCACGGCGAGCTGGTTGGCCGCGGCCGCACGCTGTTCCAGCGCCTGCACGCCAATGGCGTGCCTTCCCTCGCAATTATCCGCAACGATGCACCGCGCCTCATCGGCTCGAACGCGCTGTTCGGCAGCTTCGACAATCTCGTTGCCCATATCGCGGCGGCGTGATCCCCCAACTGACCCCAACAAGGACTGGAAAAGGACATGGCAAAAGTCGCTCTCATCGGTGCATCAGGCGCCGTCGGTTCGCGCCTGCTCAAGGAACTCTCCGACCGTGGCCATACTGTCACCGGTATTGCCCGCAACCCCGAAAAGATTGCCGCGCTGCCCGGCGTGACTGCGAGGAAGGGCGATGTCTTCGACAGGCAAGGTCTCGCCGACCTGATCCGTGGCCATGATTTGGTGATCAGCGCAGTGCATTTCCTGGACAGCGATTCCGACACGCTGATTGCCGCAGTGCGCGCTTCCGGCGTGAAGCGCTACCTCATCGTCGGCGGCGCCGGCAGCCTTGAGGTCGCGCCCGGTAAAAGGCTGGTCGACACCCCCGAATTCCCCGCCATCTACAAGGCCGAGGCACTGAAGGGCGCCGACTTCCTCGACAGGCTGAAAGCCGTCGGCGACCTCGATTGGACGTTCCTGTCGCCCTCCGCCATGTTCGTCCCGGGCGAGCGCACCGGCAAATTCCGCCTGGGCAAGGACACGCTACTGGTCTCCGACAAGGGCAGCAGCATCTCCTTCGAGGACTACGCCATCGTCATGGTCGACGAGATCGAGAAGCCTGCCCACATCAGGCAGCGTTTTACCGTCGGCTATTGATCAACCGGCGGCGGCCGTGTCTCGATCGAGGCCGGCCGACGCCAGCCGCATCAGGGCCAGCCGGCATCCCCGCTTCAATCGTTCGAATCAAGGCAGCCCAGCCGGGTCTTGCGAGACTCCTTCCCCACCAGCGTCGGCATGGATAATACTGTCGGCTTCGCGGAGGGCAGATCATGGAACAGAGCCGGCTGTCGAAGAAGGAGCGGCATGAGCTCATCCTGTCGGAAGTGCGCCGCTCGGCCTCAATCCGTGTTTCCAGGCTCGCTTTGCGCCTGGGTGTCGCCGGCGAAACGATCCGGCGCGACCTTATCGAGCTTGGCGATGCGGGGTTGCTCAACCGAACCTATGGCGGCGCGACGATCTCGCTGGTGACATCCGAGCCGGTGATCGCCGAGCGCAGCCAGACCATGATCGAGGAGCGGGCGCGGATCGGGCGCGGCGCGGCCGGACTGGTCGAGAAAGGCCATATCGTGATGATCGATGGCGGCTCGACGACCTATGAGGTGGCGCGCAGTCTCTCGCAGCTGAAGCGGGAGCTGACCATCATCACCAACTCCATCGGCGTGGCCTCGGTGGCCGGCGCCAATCAGAGCTTTCGGGTTATCCTGTGCCCCGGCACTTATGACAGCCGAGAAGCCAGCGTGGTCGGTGAGGATACGGTGGAATTCGTCAGGCGCTACAATGCCGACATTGCCATCATCGGAGCGTCGAGCCTGTCCGCAGACGGACCCAGCGACATGATCTCGGGAGCGGCGGCGGTCAAGCGGGCCATGATCTCTCGCGCGCTGTCCACAGCGCTTGTGGTGACCAACGACAAGTTCGGCCGCAACAGCCTCGAACGGATCTGCACGCTCAGCGCGCTTTCCGACATCGTCACGGATCGTGCACCGCAACCGGCACTACGCGCGGTCATCGAAGCGGCCGGAACGGAACTTCACGTCTGTAGCGGCGACTGAACGGGTCTTCCGACTGTCTATGCGCCGCCGACGATCGTCGCCCGCAACCAGGCCGTGATGGCATCGAAGTCGATGAGCTTCGTCGTGTCGACGTCGAAGAGCGGTCCGCGCCGCAGCGGTTCGGCGCGCTTGGCGAGCTCGATCAGTTCGGGAACATAGGCGGCACCGGGATGGCCGGCGGGGCGCTGGTCGAGGCGGGCGCCATAGCGCTCGGCAAGGACCTCGCCGGGCGCGTGGCACCAGATTTCGAAAGTCTGCTCGACGCCGGCCTTTCGCAGATGATCCTCGAGGACCTCGCGCGGCTGGAAGCCGAACCAGGCATCGACGATGAAGGTGGTGCCGGCAGGCGCTTCGCCGACCACCGACCAGATCGCCTGGTAGCTGGCGCGGCCGAGCGTGCGGTTGAACAGGCGGTCGCCGCCACCGAGCACTTCGAGAAAAGGGTTTTTGATCGTGTCGAGCGCCAGCAGCGGCCAGCCCATGCGATCAGCGATACCGCGCGAGACGCTGCTCTTGCCGCTGGCGGGGATGCCGTTGACGAGCACAGCGCGCCGCGAGCGGCTGGGCTGGGTCGAGGGCGACGTGTGCAACTCCCCCGCCAGCGCCTGGAGGCCGGCGCCGATCACCCCGGCGTCGTCGCCGAGTTGTGCCGGTTCGACCTGGCATTGATACCAGGGCGCCAGAGCCGGCGCGTGGCCGAGTGCTGCGTGGGCCGCCCGGCCAAGCCCGCCGCCAAGCAGCACCAGGTCGGGAGCGAGCATGGCAACGGCGGTGTCGATGGCGGCCCGCAGCGGTTTCACCCAGGCGTCCAGTATGCCGCGCGCCTGGATATCGCCGGCCGTATCGCGGGCAAAGAGTTGATCGACTGAAATGTCGGCGCCGAGGCCGGCGCGCGCAATGTGACGGCCGAGCGCGGTGCCCGAACTGGTGGTTTCGACGCAGCCGCGCCGGCCGCAGGCGCAGACCTCGCCATTGACGTCGACGGTGATGTGGCCGAGCTGACCCGCCGTTGCCGAACCTCGCGTAATCCGCCGATCCTGGGCGACGGCGCCGCCAATGCCGGTGCCGATGGTGAACATGACGATGTTGCCATGGCCGCGCCCGGCGCCGAGCGCCATCTCGGCGGCCAGCGCCATGTTGCAGTCATTGTCGATGACGACAGGCTTGCCTGTCATGTCTTCCAGGCGCTGGGCGAGCGCAACCGAGGCGAGGTTGACATAGCCGCCAGACAACACCGCGCCGCGCCGCGCATCGACGCGGCCCGGCACGCCGACACCGATGGCCTTCACATCCGGCGTGTCGAGAAGGCGCACCATGTCGGCGATGCGGCCGAGCACCAGCTCCGGGTCGGGCGCGCTCTTTTCGGAAACACGCTTGAGGATTTCACCGGTACCGGAAATGCGGGCGGCACGCAGATTGGTGCCGCCGATATCTATTCCTATGCTCTGAGGCATGGCGTCCCGCATCTGTTTTCGCGCAATTCCGGACGCAAAGCCGCTTCACACTTTCGCCGGAACAGCTCTCGTCCAACGCAGCTGTCAGGCAGCGGCTTTCTGCCGGTAGTGCCCGATCACGGCCTGGATTTCACGCAATCGCGGCACTGCGATGGTCTTAAGCCTTTCGCGCTGGATGTCACGGTCGAGCGAGATGCAATCCTTCCACAGCGAGCGGCCGGCGATGACGCCCGAGGCGCCATTCTGCATGGCGATCTCGACCTGGCCGAGAAAGGTCGCGTGGTTGACGCCGGCCGAAAGCACCGCCCAGGGCACGTCGCCGGCCATTTTGGTGATGTTGGCGCAGGCTTGCGGCGTCCCGGGGTAGGGAAGCTTCAGCACCTTGGCGCCACACTCCAGCGAAATCCTGGTGCCTTCCTCGACAAGCCATGGCGTCTTGGCCGCATAGTCCTCGGGGCTTTCCCCGTCGAGCTGGTAGGTCAGGAACTCGACGACCAGCAGCAGGTCTTCCTGCCCGAAATCGGCGATGCACTGGCGCAGGATGGCGATGTTGTGCTCATTCGCCTCAGGCTTGTCGGCCCGCAGATACACCATGATCTTGCCGCCTGTGCCGCCGAGTGCGCGGACGCGGCGCGCGTCGATGCCGGGAACCAGGCGCGAAAGGCGGTAGCCTTCGGGAGAGATATCGAAACCGGAAGCGTCGAGGCCGATGAGCAGCGCCGTGTCGCGGTTCAGGACGCCTTCGTCTACAATGCGCGGCACCGCGCAGAGCGGGTCGAGCAGCACGCAGGACGCCGCACTGGCGAGGTAGCGCGTGATGTCGGCCTTGGTGTCGCCGAGCATGTCATTGGTGATCTTGGCCTGTTGGTCCGGGTCCGACGCCAGCAGGGTCCGCATGCCGCCGCGCTGGTCGCAGGCGATGGCCACCATGGCCCCGTCCTTGCCACATATCTGCTGATAGCCGCGCAGTTCCGCGGTGGTCATCTTGGTCATGGTCTCAATCCGATGTTGGCGCTCTCCAGACGAAGGGCGCGGATCCCGTGGAAACAACGATGTTCAGTTCTGGCCGGCAGTGAGCCGTGACGCGCCATCGCCTTCGAAGAAAGCGCCTCGCCGGGCTCGCGGCCCGCCGCACGTTGCGAGTTGGCTGGATTTGCGCGATAACTCCCGTCGGCCTATGTGTATGTAACACGTTGCTGAAAGGAATTGCAAGCTGTCTTCCCCTCCCATCCAGGATGCGACCGCATCGCGGACGATGCTGCATACGGTGGCCAAGCTGCATTATGTGGAGGAGATGTCGCAGGTCGATATCGCTCGCCGGCTCGGAGTGTCCACCGCGACGATTTCGCGCTTGCTGCAGCGGGCGCGGGCCGAGGGCATTGTCCGCATCGAGGTTCTAGACCTGGCAACGCCGGAGGACATCACCAGGCAACTGATCGATGGCTTGAAATTGCGCGATGCCGCGGTGGTCGAGACGCCGGCGGCGGGCACGCTGGCGGCGCTCGCGGCACCCCTTGGCGGGCTGCTCCGGCAGGCGCAGCTGGTGGCGGGCTCCGTCGTCGCCATCGGCTGGGGGCGCGCCGTGCGCGAGGTCATCCGGGCCGGACTGCCGCGCATGCCCGGCGTGCTGACCGTGGCCGCCACCGGCGGCATGCAGCAGCAGGCGGCGCATTTTCAGGTCAATGAATTCGTGCGGCTCGCCGCCGAGGAGTTCGGCGGCACCCCGCATTTCATCCATGCCCCCTATCTGCCTTCCAGCGAATTGCGAGAGGTCTTCCTGCGCGACACCGCCATCCGCGATGCCGTCGCTTTGTGGGAGAGGACCGATGTCGCGATCGTCGGCATCGGCCTGCCGCATGCCATCAACGCCCCCGAGGCGAGCGCCGCCACGCCGAGCGAGCAGGCGCTGGTTCATGCCGCCGGCGACGTGCTTCGCCATTACTTCGATGCCGAAGGCACGCTGATTGCCTGGGAAGGGGAGAGCCGGATGATCGCCATGTCGCCGGCGCAGTTGCGCGCGGTGCCGCTGGTCATTGGCCTCGCCGCGTCGCCGGAAAAGGCGACGGCGATTATCGCCGCCGTTCGCGCCGGTCTCATCAACACGTTGGTGACCGATACCAAGACGGCGCAAGCCATCCTCGCGGCGTTCGCTTAACGGAATAATCCAGGCAGGACGCCGTCACGAAACCAGTTGTGCCGCCGAAAGCCGCGGGTGATAGTTGACCGGGGCTCTGCGGAGCAGTCGGATGTCGTTCGGTGTGAAAAGCCCGGCACTGCCAACTCGGAAAAACCGAGTTGCAATTTATTTCTGCAAAGTGTTACAAGTTCGAACGCCCGCCGGCAAGGCGAGGCGTGGGACACGGTTTGCCGGACCTCGCGGAGGCTAGGGAACGGGGCTGTGGCCCGGTGCGCCGGCGACTGACCGGCCGACATATCGACTGGAGGGCGCTTGGGAGGAGCTGCCCGCGAAAGGCAAACAGGCGTTCCCGGCCGTCGGCATCCGAACGGATGACGGCCATTCCAATGTCACTTGCAACGGCAGATCTGCCAACAATGAGGAGGATGTCATGAAAAAGATCGTTGCCGCGCTCGCGGCGCTCGCCGTCAGTGCCACGGTGCTGATCGCGCCCGCGCAGGCGCAGGACAAAAAATACACCATTGCGCTCATTCCGGGCCTGACCACGGACGGCTTCTACATCACCATGCGCAAGGGCGCCCAGGCGGCGGCCGACGCGCTTGGCGTCAATCTGGTCTTCCAGGGTGCGCCGGACTTCAACCCCGTCACCCAGGTGCCGGTGCTCGACGCGGTCATCGCCAAGAAGCCGGATGCGATCCTGATCGCGCCGACCGACAAGGTTCAGCTGGTCGAGCCGCTGCGCAAGGCCAATGACGCCGGCGTTCCGGTCATCACCGTCGACACTTTCATCGGCAGCGGCGTCTACCAGACCGGCGCCGGCGATGCCGATTTCCCGCTGTCCTACATCGCGTCGGACAATGTGCTGGGCGGCGAGATCGCGGCGCGGGCTTTGGCCACGTCCATTGGCGACAAGGGCAAGGTCTACGTCTCGAACGTCAAGCCCGGCATCTCGACCACCGACCAGCGTGAAGAAGGCTTCAAGAAGGAGATGGCCAAGCATCCGGGCATCACCGTGCTGGAAACCCAGTTCAATGATGACGACGCCAACAAGGCGGCTTCGCAGTTGCAGGCGGTGTTCGCGCGCAATCCCGACCTGGTCGGCGTCTTCGGCGCCAATCTGTTCTCGGCGCTGGGTGCCGCCAACGGCGTCAAGCAGGCGGGACAGACCGGCACAGTCAAGGTCGTCGCCTTCGATGCGCCGACCAGCATCGTCGACAACATCAACACCGGCCTGGTCGACGTGGCGATCGCCCAGCATCCAGCCGAGATCGGCTATTACGGCGTCGTCTCGGCCTATGCCCACCTGACCGGCCATTCGATCCCGGTCACCATCGGCACCGGCTTCACGATCATGGACAAGTCCAACATCGCGGACCCGAACATCTCGAAGTATCTCTACTCCGAGTAAGTCCAGCACAGTCTGGCTCTTCCCGGCCCGCCGGGAGGAGCCTGCACCGGGTCCCTCGCCAATCGAGACCTGTTTGAAGGCGCCGCGGAGTATCCATGACCTCGACATCACCAGCCCAGCCTGCCGAGAAGCATGTCGCCCCTCAGGCCGACCATGGCGATCCGGCCCGAAGCCTGGTCGCACGCATCGCCGAAGGCCGCGCCTGGCTGTTCCTGGCCGGACTGCTCATCTGTTTCGAGGTCTGGTCGCGGCTCGCCTTCGGCGCGACCTTCGTCCTCAACCCGTTCAACCTGCAGTCCATCGCCATCTTCGCCGTGGCGCCGCTGCTGCTGGCGACCGGCCAGACCTTCGTCATCATTTCCGGCGGCATCGATCTGTCGCTCGGCTTCATCATGGGGCTGGCCGCCGTCATCGCCGCGCATGCCACCAATATAGCGGGCGCAGCCATTCCCCTGCCGCTGGCCATGCTGGCCGGCATCCTTGCCTCGGTGATCGTCGCCGGCGTGCCGGGCGTCATCAACGGCCTGCTGATCTCGCGGCTCAAGGTGCCGCCCTTCATCGGCACGCTCGGCATGTTCGGCGTCGCGCGCGGCGCCGCCTTCCTGCTTGCCGGCGGCACCACCGTGCCAGTGCAGAACTCCTGGTTCGCGCTGCTCGGCAACGGCAAGTTCTATGGCATCCCTTATCTGGTGCTGATCACCGCCATCTTCGTCATCGTCATGCACTACCTGCTCAGCCAGACCCGGTTCGGCCAGCACAATTACGCCATCGGCGCCAATGTGCAGGCGGCGCGGCGGGCCGGCATCGACATCAGGGGCCACATATTGCGGCTCTATGTGCTGTCGGCGATGTGCGCCGGCCTTGGCGGCGCGCTCTATGCCGCGCGCTTCACGGCGGGCGCCGCACAGGCCGGCGAACCCCTGCTGCTCGACAGCGTCGCGGCGGTGGTGATCGGCGGCGCCAGCCTGTTCGGCGGCTCCGGCACCATCTTCGGCACCGTCGCCGGGGCGCTGGTGATCGCGGTCATCCAGTACGGGCTGGTCTTCGTCAATGTCGAGCCGTTCTGGCAGTTCATCGCCGTCGGCGTCGTCATCATCATTTCCGTCCTTATCGACCAGGCGCAGCGCCGGTTCAGTGGAGCCCGTCAGGATGAATAGCACCAACCAGAACGCGCCCCTGCTGGAAGTCCGCAACCTGTCGAAGCACTTCGGCGCCGTGCGTGCGCTCAACGACTTCTCCATGGCCGTGCGGCCGGGCGAAGTGGTGGCGCTGGCCGGTGACAACGGTGCCGGCAAGACGACGCTGATCAAGGCGATATCGGGGGTGTTTCAGCCGACGGGTGGCGAGATACTGCTGCGGGGTCAGCCGGTGACGTTCGCGACGCCGCAAGAGGCGCGCGAAAAGGGCATCGAGACGATCTACCAGGATCTGGCGCTCGCCGACAATCTGTCGATCGGCGCCAACATCTTCCTTGGCCGCGAACCGATGCGCAAGGCGTTCGGCTTCCTGCCGGTGCTCGACCGCAAGGCGATGGCCGAAGCGGCCAAGGCAACGATGGGGCGGCTGGATTTCCATGTCAGCCGGCTCGAGGCTCCGGTCAGCAATTTCTCCGGCGGCCAGCGCCAGGCCGTCGCCATCGGCCGCGCCGTCTACTGGGATGCGCAGATCCTGATCATGGACGAACCGACCGCCGCACTTGGCGTGCCGGAGCAGCGCAAGGTGATCTCGCTGATCCACCAGCTCAAGGCACAAGGACGCGGCGTGATCTTCATCTCGCACAATCTGCAGGACATCTTCGCTGTCTCGGACCGTATCGTCGTGCTGCGGCGCGGCGTCCAGGCCGGCGAGCGCAAGATTTCCGAGACCAACCATGATGAGGTCGTCAAGCTGATGGTCGGCGGTTAGGTGCATTGATATTCAGGTGATGCCGGTCTGCAAACGGTGGTTTCCTGCGCTTCCGGCCTTCGCCGGCCGAAGCACTCGTGAACGGCGTGGCAGCTAAGGCTACGGCTGGGCGTAGGCCGGTGCTCACCTATCTCAACACACCTTAGAACTGCTTAGCCGGCATCGCGATTGGTCAGCGCGATGTGGCAGCAGCCGGAGCCGTGGCCGGGCGTCCAGGTGACATTGTCGAAGCGCACGCCGGTCGCCTCGAACAGGCCGCGGTCGAAGGCGCCGGCGATGCGGCAGAGCGTGGCGAGCCTTTCGTCCCCAACGCCAGCCTCGACCCAGGCGTCTTTCAGCGGGCAGCGTTTGACCTTGAAGGCGATGCGGTCATCGCCGCGTTCGACATCGGTCGGATACAGCAGGCCGCCATCCGGGCTGACCGCCAGGAAGGCTTCGCCGATGGCGCGTGCATCGTTGGCGCCGAAGCTGGCGAAGGCAGCCGCCGCCACTTCCTTGCCGCGCTGTTCGATGGCGCGGATCATGATCGCCTCCGCCCTGTCAGACCCCAGCTCTCCGGTCAGTTCTTCGAGGAACAGTCGGTAGAGATGGGCGCGGTTGCGGAAGGCGGAATCGAGTTCACGCGACAGCTTTTCAGCTCTGGCTTCGGGAGCGGTCATGATGCGTCCTGTGTGGTTCCTTTGAGCCTTGGTGCTGCCGCCACCAACGCCTTGCCGATGGCCGATTGCGGGGCGTCGATGACGGCGCGGGCATCGCCGCTCTCGGCGATCCGGCCGGCATCGAGAAGGATGACGCGGTGGGCGACGGCGCGCACGACGCCGAGATCATGGGAAATGAAGAGATAGGCGATCCGTTCCTTCCTTTGCAGGTCCAGCAAAAGGTCGAGGATCTGGCCGCGCACCGAGACGTCGAGTGCCGAGACTGCCTCGTCGAGCACGATCAGCGATGGTCTTGTGGCAATGGCGCGGGCGATGGCGACGCGCTGCCGCTGGCCGCCGGAGATTTCATGGATGGCACGGCGCGCGAGATCGGCCGCCAGCCCGACACGCTCGAGCAAGGCGGCGATGCGGCGCGGCTGCTCGATGCGGGAGGCGATGCCGTGGATGCGCAAGGGATCATCGAGGACACGCGCCACGGTGGCGCGTGGGTTGAAGGCTGCAAGCGGATCCTGGAACACTGTTTGCAGACGCGCGCGGCGCGCTCTGAGCGTTGCGCCGCGCAAGGCCAGGAAGTCGTCGCGCTCGAATTCAATGGCGCCAGCGTCCGGCTCGATCAGGCGCAGCACCAGCCGGGCGATCGTCGACTTGCCGCTGCCGGAAGGGCCGGCCAGCGCCAGTGTTTCGCCGGGCTCGATGTGAAAAGAGACGTCGTCGACCGCAATGACGGTCTTGCCGCCGCGACGGTAGCTTTTGGTGAGGCTGGACACGGCGAGCAGGCTCATGCGGACAGCCCGGCTCGGTTCAGCAGCGGTACGGCGTCGAGGCCGATATGGGCGTCGAGCAAGGTGCGGGTGTAGGCTTGAGCTGGGGCGTCGACAATCCGTGCCGTCGTGCCGAGTTCGACGAGTTGGCCATGGCGGAACACGGCAATGCGCTCGGCGAGTTCGGCCGCCAGCGCAATGTCATGGCTGATGAACAGAAGCGTCATGCCGTCTTCAGCCACCAGATGGCGGATCAAGGCGACGATCTTTGCCTGCACGATGGTGTCGAGCGCGCTGGTCGCCTCGTCGGCGATCAGCAGTTTCGGCCCGGCCGCGATTGCGGCGGCAATCGCCACGCGCTGCTTCTGGCCGCCGGAGAGCTGGTGCGGGAAGGCGTGCAGGGCCGAATCCGGGTCGGGCAGGCGGACGCGTTCGAGCAGGGTTTTGGCCTTGGCGTATGCCTGGGACCAGGTGAGGCCGACATGGGTGCGGGCGACTTCGGCGATCTGTTTGCCGATGGTCATCACGGGATCGAGGCTCGCGGACGGATCCTGGAAGACGAAACCGATGTCGCGGCCAAGGAGGGGTGCGCGACCAAGGCCGGGCCATTCAATTCTTCCGCCAACCGCTGATGAAGCCGGCAGCAATCCCGCAATCGCCAGCGCCAGCGTGCTCTTGCCGGAGCCGCTTTCGCCGATGATGGCCAGGCGCTCGCCAGCCAAGATGTCGAGGCTGATGTTCTTCAGCGCCGCCACAACGTTGCCGTCGCGGCGATAGGTCACCGTCAGGTCGCGGATCGAAGCGAGCGCGCTCACGACAGACCTCTCCTGACCGCTGTCGTCTCAACAATGCCTTCACCGGCGAGATAGACGCCGAGCACTGTCAGCACCAGCGCGATACCTGGCATGATCGACAGGAAGGGCGCGGTGCGCAGCACGGCACGGCCCTCGGCGATCATCCCGCCCCAGGTGACACGGTTAGGGTCGCCGAGGCCGAGGAAGGATAGCGCCGCCTCGGTGAGGATGGCGGCTGCGACGATCACCGAGGACATTGCCAGCACTGGCGGCAGGGCGTTGGGCAATACCTCGCGAAAGGCGATTTCGAGCGGATGCATGCCGATGGCACGCGCGCTGGCGACATAGTCGCGTTCGCGAATGGAGAGGACTTCCGCGCGGGCGATACGGGCCGGGCCAGGCCAGGTGCCGAGCGCGATGGCGATCACGACAATGCCGAGCGATGGGCCAACGACGCTGACGAAAGCCAGCGCCAGCAGGAAGCTCGGCACGGTCTGGAAGGCATCGGTGATGCGCATCAGCACCTCGTCGACGAGGCCGCCGGCAAAGCCGGCAAGCGTGCCGACCACCGAGCCGATGGCAAGTGCCGCCGCGGCCGCCGCAAGGCCGACAGCGAGCGAGGTGCGGGCGCCGTGAACGAGTTCGGCCAGCACGTCGCGGCCGAGCCGATCGGTGCCGAGCGGCAGCGACCAGTCCTGGAAGGGCGGCAGCAGCGTCGGGCCGGCGATGGCTTGAGGATCGCCGGGAAACAGCAGCGGTGCGATGAGCGCCATCGCAATCAGTGCGGCCAGCAGGATGGCGCCGGCGACCGCCTCGGGGGTGCGCAGGAAACGGCGGATCAGGCTCATGCGCCGGCCTCGCCGGCGCCGACGCGCGGATCGAGGAAGGCATAGGCGATGTCGACCAGCAGGTTGATGACGACGACCAGGACGGCGCTGGTGAGGATGATGCCGAGCAGCAGGGGCGTGTCGCGCGAAGCCACCGCTTCCTGTGCCAGCCGGCCGAGACCCGGTACGGAAAAGACGCTCTCAATGACGACGCTGCCGCCCAGCATCTGCGCCGACTGCAGGCCGAGCATGGTGATGAGCGGCAGCAGCGCATTGCGGGCGACATGGGCGAGCACAACGCGGCGGCGCGACAGTCCCCTGGCGCGGGCGGCGAGGACAAAATCCTGCCGCCAGGCTTCGGCCATCCCGGCCCGCATCATGCGCAGATAGAGCGCGAGGTAGATGAAGCCGAGTGCGGCCACCGGCAGGATGAGATGGATGGCGATGTCGGAGGCGCGGTCGAGGCCGGTCTTGTCCGAGGCGACCGTCTCGATGCCGCCGATCGGCAGCCAGCGCAGGTCGACGGCGAAGACGACGATCAGCACCAGGCCGAGCCAGAAACCCGGCACGGCATAGAGCGCCAACGAGCCAATCGACAGGACGCGGTCGCGGGCGCTGCCGGGCCTTGCGCCGGCATAGATGCCCAGCGCAGAGCCCAGCCCGAAGGACAGCGCGGTGGCGCTGACCATCAGCAGCAGTGTGTTGGGCAACCGTTCGAGGATCACGTCGCGGATCGGCCTGGAGAAGGTCACCGACTGGCCGAGATCGAGATGCAGCAGCGCCCAGAGATAATTGGCGAGCCGCGTCAGTTCCGATTGGTCGAGGCCCCAGCGATGGCGCAGCAATTCGATCATGCCGGCGTCGCCGCCGGTCGAGACGATGTAGGCGTCAACGGCATCGCCGGGGGCTGCTTCGAGCAGCAGGAACGTGCCGATGACGACGATCAGCAGCACGAAGACGCTGCCGACGAGACGGCGGCGGAGAAGGATGAGGGCGCGGGTCACGTTGGCTTACCCTCCCCCTTATGGGGAGGGTCGATCCGCGAAGCGGAGCGGGGTGGGGTCTTCAGGTTCGCGCCAGTACCCCCACCCCGCCGACTGGCTGCCGCTTCGCAGCATCCACTCGTCGACCCTCCCCACAAGGGGGAGGGTAAGGCGGGTGCTTTCCGGCAGGACAAGAGGGAGCGTGAGGGAACTCTCATCGCCGATGATGAGCACTCACTCAAACGATGCGCAAGCATCCGCGATGATACCGCTAGTCCGCCAGATACGTGTCCGCCCAGTTCGAGACCGCCCAGCGCGGATTGTTGGCAATATTGCCGACCATGTCTCGCGCGACGCTGATGAAACTCCATTCAGCAACGTTGATCAGCGGCAGGTCGGCGGCCACCTCTTTCTGGAACTCCTTGTAGAGGTCCGTGCGGGCCGTCGTGTCGAGCGTTTCCGAGGCCTTGGCGATCAGCGCGTCGAGAGCGTCGTTCTTGTAGCCGCCCTGGTTGGAGAACGGTACGCCGTCGGGAATGCCGCTCTGGACCAGGATGGTGGTCGAGATCGCCGGGTCGCCACGGAACACCGGCGGGCCGACGGCGAGGTCGAAGGCGTGGTCGGTGTAGACGGCCTTGATATGCGCGGCGGAGTCGTTGTTGACCAGCTGCGCGTCGATGCCGACGGCCGCGAGCGCCTGACGCAGATAGTCGCCGAACTGCTTGGTCTCGTTGAAATAGGGCGCCGGCAAAAGTTTGAGCGAGAAGCGGTTGCCGTCAGCGCCCTTCTTGTAGCCGGCCTCGTCGAGCAGCGCGTTGGCCTTGGCGACGTCGAAGGCATAGGTCGGGACATCGGCGGTGTAGAATTGCGGATCGTTCTTCGGCACCGGGCCGGTGGCGGTCGCGGCATAGCCGAGGAATACCGTCTTGACGACGAAGTCCTTGTCGATGGCGTGCGCGATCGCCTGGCGCACTTTCAAATCGGCCAATTCCTTGCGGCGATGGTTGATCTCGACGACGAGCTGGTAGGTCAGCCCCTCATAGCCTTTGGTGATCACCTTCAGGCCGGGCACCTTGGAGATGCGGTCGAGGTCGGCCAGCGGCACGGCGGAGAAGGCGGCGAGCTGGATCTCCTCGGCTTCCAGCGCGCTGGCGGCCGAGGTGCGGTCGGGCAGCACCTGGTAGATGATCTCGTCGAGATAGGGTTCGTCCTTGCCCCAGTAGTCGGTGTTCTTCGTCAGCCGGTAATACTGGCCGGCCTTGTACTCGCCGAACTTGAACGGGCCGGTGCCGATCGGCGCGGTGTTGGCCGGGTTGTCCTCGATCTTGCCGACCTCGTAGATGTGTTTCGGCACGACGCTGCTCAGCGCCGGCAGTGCGTTGCGGATCAGTTGGAACGGCGTCGGCTTGGCGAATTTGAACACCGCGGTGAGATCGTCAGGCGTCTCGACGCTGGCCAGATCCTTGAACACGGTGCGGCCGAGATTCTGCAGCGGTTTCCAGATCTGCAGCGCCGAGAAGGCGACATCGGCCGAGGTGAACGGCTTGCCGTCATGCCATTTGACGCCGTCGCGCAGCTTGAACGTCGCCGACAACCCGTCGGCGGCACCTTCCCAGCTCAGCGCCAGGCGTGGCGCGAGCCCGTCCTTGCCGTCGAAGGAGGCTTCGGCCAGCGTCTCGACGATCTTGCTGGAGATGAAGAAGACGCCGTTGGAGGCGACGATCGCCGGGTTGAGGTTGCGCGGCTCGGAATCGGCGGCGAGCACCAGCCGGCCGCCCTTCTTGGGCGTCTGCGCCCAGCCCAATGTCGGCATGGCCGTGGAGGCCAGCAGCATCGCCGAGCCGGCAAGCATCTTGCGTCTCGAAATCGTGAAACCTGACATGATCGAACTCCGTCCTCTCCGCGACCCGATCGGCGCGACAACACCCCTCGGATGCCGGCGCGTGCATCGACATCCTTGCGAGAGCGATTATGGGCCTTGCCGAGGGTTTCGCCAGAGACGGAATTGGCGCATCCTTGCTTGGCTTTGAAATTTTCGTCCGCTGGACCAGTTCAAGAGAACGGGTTCGATTCGATCTCTGGTATGACCAGATTTGGCGAATATGCGACAGATGGCGAGTTGGTGACCGTTTGGCTGCGCCGCTGGCGTATTTCTGGCTAGACCAGAGCGGGCAAAATGGTGCAGATTTGATCCACAGCCAGAGGATTGGCAGCGGAACAGCGTCGATCCCAGGCAAATTCAGGGAGAGAGAGATGAACATTGCGCCGGGCAAGAATGCCGTCAGCAATATTCCGTTCGACCAGGCCAGGGTCGACCGGCTGATGGAGGAGGCCGGTATCGATGTGCTGCTCGCGACCTCCAAGCACAACACGCAATATCTGCTGGGCGGCTACAAATTCATCTTCTTCGCAGCCATGGATGCGATCGGCCATAGCCGTTACCTGCCGATCGTCGTGTACGAAAAAGGCGGACCGGATCATGCGGCCTATATCGGCAACCGCATGGAAGGCGGCGAGCATCAGAACAACCCGTTCTGGACACCGACGCTGCATGCCGCTTGCTGGGGCACGCTCGATGCCGCCAACCTAGCCGTCGAACATCTGCAAAAAATCGGCAAGGTTGCTGCGCGCATCGGCATCGAGCCCGGCTTCCTGCCGTCGGACGCCTACGCGCTGATCCGCAAGGCATTGCCGGAAGCGAAGCTGATCGACGCCACCGACATGCTGGAGCGCATGCGCGCCATCAAGACCGATGCGGAGCTGGAGAAGCTGCGCACGGCCTCCGAACTGATCACCGATTCCATGCTGGCAACCATCGCCTGGGCGCGCGAAGGCACGACCAAGGCCGAGATGATCGAACAGCTGCGGCGCGAGGAGACCAATCGCGGCGCGCATTTCGAATATTGCCTGCTGACGCTAGGCTCCAGCCACAACCGCGCCGCCTCGCCGCAGGCATGGAAGAAGGGCGAGGTGCTGTCGATCGATTCCGGCGGCAATTATCACGGCTATATCGGCGACCTCTGCCGCATGGGCATTCTGGGCGAGCCAGATGCCGAACTCGAGGACCTGCTGGCCGAGGTCGAAACCGTGCAGCAGGCGGCGTTCTCCAAGGTGAAAGCCGGCACGCTGGGCGGCGACATGATTTCTCACGCCGAGGGTGTGCTGAAGGCATCGAAGGTTGCGTCCTATACGGATTTCTTCGCCCATGGCATGGGGCTGATCACGCATGAAGCGCCGTTCCTGATGACCAACCACCCGGTGGCCTATGAAGGCACCTATGCGGCAAAGCCGCTGGAAAAGAACATGGTGCTGTCGGTCGAGACGACCATGCTTCATCCGACGCGCGGCTTCATCAAGCTGGAGGACACGCTAGCGGTGACTGACACCGGCTATGTGATGTTCGGCGACCGGGGTCGGGGGTGGAACAGGGGTGGGACCTTTTAAGACCAAGGCCGGCGCCTCTCATCTGCCTGCCGGCACCTTCTTCCCGTAGAACGGGGAGAAGGGAGCAGTCGTCGATGACAGCGTCTTTCTCCCCGTTCTACGGGGAGAAATGTCCGGCAGGACAATGAGGGGCGGCGCCGCCCTATAAAACTTTATCACTGCCCCACGGGAATCAGCCGGAAATCCGGCAGTTCGCGCAACACCAGTTCCGGCCCAGCCGGCGAGTAAACAACGAACAGCTGCATCGGCCCGTCGCCCGTATTCAGCGTCGAATGGAAACGGCTCTCCGGCACATAGATGGTGCAGCCGGGGCCGACCTTCACGACCACCGGATTGCCCTTCTCGTCCTCGACCATCTGCTCGCCATGGCCGGAGATGACGAAGATGATTTCCTCGGCGCCCGGATGGTTGTGGCGGGTGTGGCCCTTGCCGGAGGGCAGATCGACGACGCCGCCGGAAAAGCGCTCAGCGCCATTCACTTCCGGAGCGACTGTCAGGGCCAGTCGGCCCCAATCGAAGCCGAAGGCGCCGACGTCCTTCGGATAGACAAACAGCTTGCTCTTGTCGGTCATGATCTCATCCCTTCTTTTTCTTCGCGGTCGTTTTGTCGCCGCCAAGCGTCACCGCCTTGAAATCGGCCGTCTGCCGGGCAATCGCGGCTTCCGCCGGCAGCCTCTCCATGGAGCTCGCGCCATAGAAGCCATGCAGGCCCTTGGCGCGAGACAGAATGTAACGGGCATCGTCCGGCATGGAGATCGGCCCGCCATGGCAAAGCAAGATGACGTCCTTGCGCACCGAGCGGGCGGCGTCGGCGATGGCGTCGATCGCGACGACGCAATCGTCGAGCGACTTGGCCGAGGTGGCGCCGATCGAGCCGCCAGTCGTCACGCCCATATGGGCGACGACGATGTCGGCCCCGGCCTTGGTCATGGCGCGCGCCTCGTCCGGGTTGAAGACATAGGGCGTGGTCAAGAGGTCGAGCTTGTGCGCCTCGGCGATCATGTCGACCTCGAGCCCGAAGCCCATGCCGGTCTCCTCGAAACTCTGCCGCATGCTACCGTCGAACAGGCCGATGGTCGGGAAATTCTGCACGCCGGAAAAGCCCATCGTCTTCAGCTCGGCCAGAAGCAGCGGCATGATGACGAACGGGTCGGTGCCGTTGACGCCGGCCAGCACCGGCGTGTGCCTGACCACCGGCAGCACCTCATAGGCCATTTCCTTGACGATTTCGTTGGCATTGCCATAGGCGAGCAGGCCGGCGGCCGAGCCGCGTCCGGCCATGCGGTAGCGGCCGGAATTGTAGATGATGATCAGATCGATACCGCCGGCCTCCTCGGCCTTGGCCGACAGGCCGGTGCCGGCGCCCCCGCCGACAATCGGCACGCCCTTGTCGATCATTCCCCTGAATTTCTTCAGTATGTCCTTGCGCGGTATGGCGGGCATATTCTGGAACCTCAGTGTCTGGCGATTTCGAGAAAGGCCGCGACCGCGGCCCTGGCGAATTCGGGGTCGTTGATGTGCAGCGGCAAGCGCGTGACGCGGCGCGTCGCACTCGGCTTGATCGAGAGCTCGATGGCGTCGAACAGCACGGCGTCGGCCTGCGGATCGAAGAAGGTGCCGCCCTCGATGTCGAGCGCCGAGACGCCTTTCTCCGGGATGAGGAAACGCACCGGCCCCTCGCAGAGGGCGAGCCTGCCGCCAATCCACTCGCCGATCTTGCGACACTCGTCGGCAGTGGTGCGCATCAGCGTGACGTTGGGATTGTGCTCGTAGAACAGCCGTCCGCGATAGCGTTCCGGAATGGTCGAGGGCGCCCAGAAATTGACCATGTCGAGCGCGCCGACCGAGCCGACATAGGGCAGGCCGGTGCGGGCGATCGCGCCGAAGCGGTCTTCCGTCGCCGGCAAGACGCCGCCGAACAACAGGTCGCAGACCTCTGTCGTGGTGATGTCGATGACACCGGACAGCAGGCCGCTGTCGGCCAGCTTTTCCATGCTGCGGCCGCCGGTGCCGGTGGCGTGGAAGACCATGCAATCATACGCGGAGCGAAGCTGGTCGGCGATGGCGCTGACGCAAGGCGTGGTGACGCCGAACATGGTCAACCCTATCGACGGCCTGCCATCGGGCGGCGGCGCCGGCCTTGCCGCCATGCCCGCTATCGCCTGGGCGGCATTGTGCAGCACGACGCGGGAGAGCCGGTTCAGCCCGGCCATGTCGGTCACCGACGGCATCATGATGATGTCGGAGACATCGACATAGGGAGCCGTGTCGCCCGAGGCGAGCGTCGAGACCATGATTTTCGGCAGGCCGAGCGGCAGCGCGCGCATGCCCGCTGTGATGATCGACGTGCCGCCGCCGCCGCCAATGCCGATCATGGCGGCGATGTCGTTTCGCGACTGGACGAAGCGGGTGAAGGCGACGCCCATGCTGGCTACCGCGGCGCCACGATCATCGCCGCCGAGCACGGCGTCACTGCCGCCGGGGTGGTGGCCGGCAATGTCGTTCGCGCTGATGTCGACGGGTATTGTTGCGTCGCGCGTTCCGACATCGACGCGGGAAACGGCGGCACCCGTTGCAGCGATCGCATCGGCCAGGAAGGCGAGTTCCTCGCCCTTGGTGTCGGCGGTGCCCACCACATAGATGCGCTTCATTGCGTTCCCCAATCCAGGCAGGCGCGATGCGTCTGCCGCTCATTGCCCGGCCGTTCGACGATGCGAAGGTCATTGCAAATTTTTGAGACGCGCGTATCGTATTGATATGGATGTCTCACGTCAACAATCCACGGCGAGCGACGACGCCGAGTGGGGAAGCGGCCCAGCGCTGGAGCGAGGACCGCGCGCGCGTACGAAACGGCTGATGCTCGAGACAGCGACAAGACTGATGCAGGCGGGCGTCACGCCGTCGGTCAGCGAGGTTGCGGAGGCGGCCGAGGTTTCCCGCGCCACCGCCTATCGTTATTTTCCGAGCCAGGCCGCACTGGTGCAGGCCGTCGTCGACGAGGGGCTGGGGCCAATCCTCACCTGGCAATCGACCTCCGCCGATGCCGAGCGCCGGGTCATCGAATTGTTCGACACCGCCATGCCGCGCATCGAGGCGTTCGAAGCCACATTCAAGGCGGCATTGAAGCTGTCGCTCGATCAATGGGCGCGGCGCCAGGCCGGCACGCTGGGCGGCGAGCCACCCTTCACCCGTGGCCATCGCATGGACCTGCTGGAGGATGCGCTTGCGCCACTGAGGGGCGAGCTGCCGCCGCGCGAATTCGAGCGCCTGGCGCAGGCGCTGTCGCTGATTTTCGGCGTCGAACTGCTGATTGTGCTGAAGGACATCTGGGGCCTGGACAGCGGCAAGGCCCTGGCCGTCGCCCGGTGGGCGGCCTCAGCGCTGGTGCGCCAGGCGCGACTCCGGACGCCATCCTGACCAGTGGTGGTGGCGGCGTGAGTTGGGCATGGAGGAGGGTTGGACGAAGGCGGATGCAGGATATGAGACTTCTCCCGACGCGGACCGGATTGGGGGGGGCGTCGAGGGCAATCCGGGGCGGTCGCCGCGGTAGCTCGGAGCGAATCTGGTTCGACCAGATTTGAAGGTCGGCGATTTCAGTGATTTTGGGGATTGGCGTTTTGCGAACGGGATGAAGGTGGAGAATTGCCAAAAATGAAGGAAATACCCACATATAGCGGACGTGTTCAGCTTATTTTGGTGACAGCAAATTTTAAGAAAGCGCTTGACGAGCATCTTAAATTGGTAATACCAGATTAGGAAAGAAAAGGCGGATCGGGAATGACAGCCGCAGTCCATTTCGGCAGGGCGAGGAGGATCACACGGATGGCGCGTGTTCCGTCCGCACGAGGTGGCGCATCGTGACGCAGACGTCGCCTCGCGCCAGTGCCGGCAAGGGGATTGCGCTGCGCCTCGATGGGCTCAGCAAAGCCTATGGATCCGTGCGTGCCATCAACGACCTGAGCTTCGCCGTCGACGAAGGCCGCTTCTTCGTACTCTTCGGGCCGAGCTCGGTTGGCAAGACAACGACGCTGCGCACTATCGCCGGCCTCGTCCAGGCCGACTCCGGCACGCTTGAGATCGGCGGCCGCGACATGACCCATGCGCCGATCGCCGGCCGCGGCATCTCGATGGTCTTCCAGTCTTTCGCGCTTTACCCCCACCTCACGGTCTACGACAATCTCGCCTATCCGCTGCGCGAGGAGAAAGCCGCGCGCGCCGAGATCGACAAGCGGGTGAAAGAGACCGCCGAGATCCTGAAGCTGACACACCGCCTGAAGGCCAAGCCGGCAACCCTGTCCGGCGGAGAGCAGCAGCGCGTCGCGCTCGGTCGCTCCCTGATCCGCCGGCCAAAGATTCTTCTCCTCGATGAGCCGCTCACCAATCTCGACGCCAAGCTTCGGCACGAGACGCGCGCCGAGCTGAAGCGGCTGCACCGCCAGTTCGGGATGACCGTGATCTATGCCACGCCCGACGAGCTCGAGGCTCTTTCGATGGGCGAGACGATCGCCGTCATGCGCGATGGCGGCATCGTCCAGATCGGCACGCCGGACGAGCTTTACGAGCACCCGATCCATACCTATGTCGCCAGCAAGATCGGCTCGCCGCACATGAATCTGTTCACGGCCTCGGTGCGCGCCGACACCAGGTCTTTCGACACGCCGCTCGGGACTCTGGTTCCGGCGACGGCGCCAAAGACTGCCGATGCCGGCGAGGCCGCGCTGATCGGCATTCGCCCGAGCGACATTCGGCTCGCCACCAAGGGCGAAGCCGGGGTTGCCTCGAAGGTGCATCTGGTCGAACCGCTCGGCGACATCACGATCGTCTCGGTCGAGGCCGGCGGCGAGATGTTGCGCATGGTGCTGCCGGAAGCGATCGCCGCCAGCATCAGGACCGGCGATTCGGCATCGATCGCCATCGATAACAGGAAAATCCACGTCTTCCGCGCCGTGAGCGGCCAGGCAATGACCTGACGCGAACGGCGAGAAGCAATCCGGTTAACCAAGGGAGGAAACGCGAATGACGGCGATGACCAAAGTGAAAGGGCTAGCGACAGCCGCAAGCTTCGCTGCCACGCTACTGGTGGGAGGCGTGACCTATGCCTCTGCCGAAGAAGTGACGTTGACGATGGCGGTGCCGGATTGGCCCCCGACCCGCATTATGAAGAAGTTCTTCGACGAGCAGTACAAGCCCAAGTCTGGCAATACCGTGAAGCTCGATGTCGACTTCATTCCGTGGCCGGATTTCTACACCCGCGTCAACGCCTCGTTGACCTCGGGCGAAAAGAAGTACAACTTCATCGTGTCGGACTCGCAGTGGTTGGGCGCCTTCGTTGAAGGCGGCTACTTCCGCAAGATCAACGATCTCATCGATGCCGACCCGGAACTCAAGGCGGCGATGGAGTCGATGCATCCCGCCGTGCTCAACGCCTACTCGACCTATCCCAACAGCACGCCGAACTACTACGGCTTCCCGCAGTTCCCGGACGTGCTGGTCACCTACGGCCGCAAGGACGTGCTCTGCAACGACGACGAGCAGGCCGCCTTCAAGGCGAAGTACAATGAGAAGCTGCCCTGCACCGGCGAAGAAATCGACGCCATGGACTGGAACACGTTCGAGCATGTTGGCGAATTCTTCCAGCGCAAGAAGGGCGACAAGCTCGCCGGCCAGGTGCTGGATGACGATTTCTACGGCATCGCCTATCAGGCAGGCAAAGGCTACGACTTCTCGACGAGCTCGGTCCACACGTTCGTCTGGCAGCATGGCGGCGGCATCTGGGATGAAACCAAGGCCCCGACCGGACATGCCGAAGGCGTCGTAAACTCCCCGAAGTCCATCGAGGGCATGGAGCATTTCCTCAAATTGCTGAAGTACATGCCGCCGGTGGTCAAGACGGGCACCATGGACATCTTCGTCTCGGACCAGTTGTTCCGTGAAGGCAAGGTGGCCATGAACATCGACTGGATCGGTCTCGGTGAAGCCTCGCTCGATCCCAAGACGTCGAAGGTTGCCGACAAGCTGGTGTTCGGATTGGCGCCAGGCCTGCGCGGCCCCGACGGAAAGGTGAATCGTACGTCACAGATCGGCGGACAGCCTTTCGTCCTCACCACCTGGACGACGCCTGAGCAAATCAAGGAAGCGGTGGGCTTCGTGAAGTGGTGGCTCTCGCCCGATATCCAGCACCAGTTCGCCGCCGCCGGCGGCCAGTCCGCGATCAAGTCGGTCTACAGCGATCCGAAATACGTGACCTATCGTCCGTGGGACCGCGCCTGGGCGAACTCGCTCGACTGGCAGAAGGACATGTGGCACGTGCCGCAGTTCTTCGAACTGCTCACCCAGCAGCAGGACCAGTACGACCTAGCCATCACTGGCAAGCAGGACGCCAAGACCACCCTGGATAACATCGCCAAGTTCCAGGAGGACCTCCTGAAGAACGCTGGCCTTATCCAGTAACCTTCCGACATAGCTGCGGGGAGCGGGCAAAGCCGCTCCCCATCATTGCCTCGCCAGGCGCTCCATATTTCGGACTCCCATGACCGCTGTTTCAAGCACGCTGCTGACACCACGCCTTACCGCGGTTGTTGCCCACAACTGGAAACTCGCCATCGCTGTCGCTGTCGTCGTGTCGGCCATATCAATGGCGGGCTTGCCGGCGGCTGTCTCCTTCTGGGTGGTGGGCGCCGCGGCGGCGTTGGTCGCGGCCGCATTTACCGTCAACGCGTATCGCCGCCACTACTTCGGCGCCCTGCTGGTCGCTCCGGCAATCGCCGTTCTGTTTGTGATGAATATCTTCCCCCTGCTGTGGTCGCTGGGCCTTTCGTTCTTCGCCTACCAGGCAAACCAGCAGACGATCCGCTTCGTCGGACTCGGGAACTACGTCCGGATCCTTACCAACGATCTCGCTGCTCACGCGACTTGGGGCGCGCTGATCAATACCGCCATGTTCGTCGTGTTCACCGTCTCCGCGCAGATGATCGTCGGCTTTCTGCTGGCCATCCTGTTCGCCAAGCAATTTCCGCTGCGCAAGTATTTGTTGATCCTGGTGCTGACACCGATGATGCTTTCGGTTGTCGCCTCTGGCGTGTTCTTCACCTACTACTATGACCCGACATTCGGGATTCTCAGCTACGTCATCAATTCCATCTCCGGCAACCAGTTCATCCTGATGAGCAACAAAGTCGGTGCCGTGGCGGGAATCGTTTTCGCCGACGCATGGATGTGGTCGCCCTTCGTCATGCTCCTTGTACTGGCGGGCCTCGTCTCGGTGCCGAAATACCTTTACGAGGCCGCTGCCATCGACCGTATTTCCAGCTGGCGGCAATTCTGGATGATCACCTTCCCCTACATCCGCGGCCTTCTGATGTTGGCCCTTCTCTTCCGCACCATCGAGGCATTCAAGCTGGCGGATCTCGTCATCCTCCTCACCAAGGGCGGCAACGACACACTGACGATCTCCTATCACTTGATCCGCATCGCCAACGAGCAGAACAAGACGAGTGAGGGCGCGGCGATCTCCTATCTGATGCTGTTCATGGTGATCGTTCTCACCAACCTCTACCTGTACCTCGCAAACCGCCGTACGAAGGGAGCCTGACCCGTGGCCGAATCGATATTGGGAAAGCTCGGCTTCGGCAGGGCCAGCGGAGTAGACAAGGCCGGCTGGGGGCGGACGCTCGCCGTGGCCATCGTCGCCTTTATCTATTTTCTGCCGGTGCTGTTCATCATATTCACCGCCTTCAAACCGCAGGGCGACGCGCTCCTGGTGCCTCCAACGCTGTCGCCCACGTCGCTGTTCGGCTTGATTCCGGACCATTTTGTGTTCAAGCCCACGCTCGAAAATTTTGGGTCCGTCTTTTCCCGCTCGATGACGCCGGACGGTGCCCCGGAAGCGACAGGATTCGACCGTTATTTCTTCAACTCGATCTTCATCGCCTCGGCGTCGGTGCTGCTGGCGCTGGTCATCGGCACCCTGGCGGCCTTCGGCTTCTCGCGCTATCCGCTGAAAGGCAATGACACCTACCTGTTCATCATCCTGACCACGCGCATGCTGCCGGCGATTGTGGTGATCATTCCGGTGATCCTGATGTTCCGCGTAGTGGGCCTGTCGGGCTCGTATCTCGGCATCATCATGCTCTACACCGCCTTCAACCTGGCCTTCACCATCTGGATGATGAAGAGCTTCTTCGATGAATTGTCGCCAGACGTCGAGGATGCCGCCCGCATCGACGGATCGTCCGGAATGCGGGTGTTCTTCAAGATTTGCCTGCCCCAGGTCATTGCCGGGCTCGCCGCCACGTTCGTGTTCGGCCTGATCCTCACCTGGAACGAGTTCCTCTTCGCCCTGTTGCTCTCGGGGCCCGACACGAGAACGGTCCCGGTCGCCATGAACCAGGCCGTGTCGTCGGGTGGACGCGGCACCGACTGGACTTTGCTTGCCGCCATCGAAACCCTGTTCCTCGTCCCAGTCTTCCTGGTCACCTTCTTCTTGCAAAACCATCTGTTGCGCGGCGTTACCTTCGGCACCGTGAAGCGCTGAGATGTCAACCATCGAACTCCGCAAAGTCACCAAGCGTTTCGGCTCCTTCACCGCAGTCAGGGACGTTGACCTGTCGGTGGCCGCCGGTGAGGTCGTCTGCCTTCTCGGCCCGTCCGGATGTGGCAAGACGACGACCCTGCGCGTCATCGCCGGGCTGGAAAGCGTCACTGACGGCGAGGTCGTCATCGCCGGCAAGGTGATGAACAACCTGCCGCCCGAAAAGCGCGACATCGCCATGGTGTTCCAGTTCTACGCGCTCTACCCGTCGGCATCGGTCGGCGAGAACATCGCCTTCCCGCTCTATCATGACGGCATTTCCAGGGCTGAGCGGACTGCCCGCGTCAACCGCGTCGCCGCGATCCTCCACTTGGAGCACGTTCTCGACCGGCTGCCGAACCAGATATCCGAGGGCGAAAAGCAGCGCGCCGCCATGGCCCGCGCCATCGTCCGCGACCCCAATTGCTTCCTCTTCGACGAGCCCTTGTCGCGTCTCGATGTCGAACTGCGCCAGAGCATGCGTGGCCAGATCAAGGAAGTGCTGCAGGGCCTCTCCAAAGCGACCGTGATCGTGACCCATGACCAGCTCGAAGCGCTCACCATGGCCGACCGCATCGCCATCATGAAGGACGGCCTGATCGAGCAAGTCGGCTCACCGCACGAGGTTTTTGCCAAGCCCGCCAATGCTTTCGTGGCGAGCTTCATCGGCACGCCGCAGATGAATCTTCTCGAGGCCGACCTCAAGACCTTCGCCGATGGCACGGCGGAGATGGCCGTGGCCGGCATTAATCTGGCGATCCGTACGGACGCGGCGGTCGCGCGCCTGCAGCCCGGCAGGGTGACGATCGGTGTCCGCCCCCGCGCCTTCACCGCGACCGATACGGGGGATCGTGGCACCATCTCCGCCCGGGCCGAGCTCATCGAGCCCATGGGCGCCGAAACCCTTATTCATGCCCGCACGGCGGCAGGCGCCGACATCCGCGTCGTGGTGACGAGAAGCCAGCGGGTCAAGGTCGGCGAGGCGCTGAATCTACGCCCCGATCCCAGGCAAACCCATGTCTTCGATGGCGCTGGAAAGGCGGTGCGGTCATGAGCGACAGTTCTTCCGGCATGAGCCGGGCCGGCGCGTACTGCCTCGAGGTCTTCATCATTGGCCTCGGCGTCATGGCGCTGGTGCTGATCTTCCAACCCTTTTCCATCGGCCTGTACGCGGTCGGCAGCGGTCTCGTGGTGCTTGCCGGACTCATCAACAACCTGCTGCCGTTGGCCCAGCCGGGCGTCAAGGTGCGCAGTGTGGTGACCGTAGCGCTGGTCGTGGCGCTGGTCTTCTGCATTGCGCTGCTGGTTTCGATCACGGCGGCGCATCTCTACGGCGTCTTCTTCCTCAATCCACCGGACCCCAACACTCTCGCCGGCAAGGCGCAGCTCGCCACGCCGCCTTTCTACAAGCAGGCTTTCGTGTGGGAAATCGCCGCCGCGGCGGTGATTCTCGCGCTGGTCGTCACCGCTCTCAACAAGACAGCGCGATGATCAGCAGCTGACGCGATCCGGCAGGTCGCGCTCGCGCCGGTCCGCGCCGGTCGGTGTGCGTCGCCCTCTCAACTCTCACGCCGTCATCCTCCGGCTTGACCGGAGGACCCGATGCCGAGATCAAGGACCGCGTCGACCGCGCCGCCCGCACGCTCAGGATCGAACATCTGCTCGACCGCAAGACCGATCGCCTGTCCGGTGGCGAGATGCAGCGCGTCTCGATCGGCCGCGCCATCGTGCGCAAGCCGCGCGTGTTCCTGATGGACGAGCCGCTGTCGGCGCTCGACGCCAAGCTGCGCGAGGCGCTGCGCACGGAACTGAAGAACCTGCAGATACAACTCGGCGCCACCTTCCTGTTCGTCACCCACGACCAGATCGAGGCGATGTCGATGGGCGACAAGGTCGGCGTCTTGAACCACGGCCGCATCGTCCAAACCGGCACCCCGCACGAGATCTACAACAATCCGCGCGACACCTATGTGGCGAGCTTCGTCGGCTCGCTGCCGATGAACCTCATCGACGGCAAGCTGGTAAACGGCCGCGCGGTGATGGCGCCGTTGAATTTCGAACTGCCCTTTGCGGGGGGAGCCAAGGCGAGTGCGGCGACCGACGGTCGCCCGCTCGTCTTCGGCATCCGTCCGGAAGACGTCTATCTCGAGAGCGGCGCGCCGGTCGAAGCGCGCGTCCATGATGTCGAGAACCATGGCGTCGAAAAGATCCTGACGCTGCGCGTTGGCGATACGACGCTGCGCGCCACGGTGCCGGCAAAGACCGATGTCGCTATCGAGCAGCCCGTGCGCTTTGCCTGGAACCCGGACAAGGTGGTGCTTTTCGACAAGGGCAGTGGCGTCAGCTTGCGTCACGCTGGATAGAGCGTCCGGTTACTTCGCCAAGTAGGTCTCGTAGGGCGTCTCGTTGATCAGCAAGATCACGCACTCCGGCAAACCCGCCGATGCAACGGGTACCGGTTAGGCAATCCGGAATCGCTTCACGCCGAGCGTCCGTCGAAGTCGAAGATCGACAAGGTGGATGGGTCGACATCGGCGACGCAGTTGAGGTTGATATAGGCGCTGCGCTCAGTGCCTTCACGGACGTCCTCCGCGAAAGGGTGGATGCCGCAGGCGCGGCAGAAGCGGTGCGCCATGGCGTGGTTGCCGAATGTATAGGTGCCAAGGTCATCGCCCCAGGCCAGGACCGTCAGGCTCTCATGCGGGATGGCGCATAAGAGCGCGCCCTTGCGCGAGCAGATCGAACAATTGCACCTGATGGCGCCGGTCAGTTCCGCCTTGAATTCGAAGGCGATCTTGCCGCAATGACAGCTGCCTTTGTAGAGCATCAGTATCTTCCTATCGCTGGCAGGTGCAAAGGTATGCGGGCGGGTCATCCCTTTCGCAGGCCCAACCGGCTGCCTGCCTTAAAGACGTTGCATCCTGACGGAGTCCGACATCGACATGCAATCCATCCGCGACCGTCTCGAAATCATCCTGTCACGTCTTGCCAATCGTGCGGCCGACGAAAAGGTCTTCACCAAGCTCTATATCGACGCCGCGCGGGCGGCGGCTGATGCCAGCGACGCCCGTAGCCGAGCCGGCGTGACCCTCGGACCGCTCGACGGCACGATCGTCTCGGTCAAGGATCTGTTCGATGTCGCCGGCGAGGCGACCACGGCCGGCTCGCTGATGCGAAAGACCGCTGTGCCCGCCGCGCGCGACGCCGCCATCGTCAGCCGGCTTCGGCAAGCCGGTGCGGTCATCATCGGCAAGACCAACATGACCGAATTCGCCTTCACGGCGATTGGCGACAACATGCACTACGGCACGCCAGGCAATGCCGTCGATGCCAGCCGTATTCCCGGTGGTTCGTCCTCAGGCGCCGGCGTTTCCGTCGGCGAGGGGACGAGCGATATCTCCATCGGTTCCGATACCGGCGGCTCGATCCGCATTCCGGCGGCGCTCAATGGTGTGGTTGGTTTCAAGCCGACGGCGCGGCGGGTGCCGCTGACCGGCGCCTTTCCGCTGTCCGGCACCCTGGACTCGATCGGGCCGCTTGCCCCAACCGTTGCGCAATGTGCCGCCGCGGACGCGGTGATGGCCGGCGAGGTGCCGACCGAACTGGCGGCCGTATCGCTCGCGGGACTTCGGGTCGGTGTGCCGCGCGGCGTTCTTTTTGGCGACACCGAAGGTGAAGTTGCCGCGGCGTTCGAGCATTGGCTCGGCAAGATCGAACAGGCCGGCGCGCGCATGGCCGATCTGGTGATCGACGACATGATCGCGGAGTTCAGGACCGCCACCAAGCGGGGCTCGATCGCTGCCATGGAGGGGGCCGAAGTGCATGCCGACTGGTTGGCGACGGGGGCGTCGGTGCCGGTCGACCCGCATGTCAGCGGGCCGCTGTCGCGGGCGGCGATGCTGCCGGCGCCGGTCTATATCAGGGCGTTGCGCCGCCGCGCCGCGCTTATCGCTGCCATGGATGAGCGATTGGCCTCGGTAGATGTGCTGGTCCTGCCGGCCACGCCGGTGATGGCGCCGACCATCGTTTCCATGGCCAAGGATGCCGAGCTGCGCGACCGCGTCGAAGGCCTGCTGCTGCGCAACACGCAGGTCGCCAACCAGTTCGATCTCTGCGCGATCTCGCTGCCGATGCCTGATATGGCGCTACCGGCTGGGCTGATGCTGGTTGCGCGCAACGGCCATGACCGGCGTCTGCTGCGGATAGCCGCCGAAGTGGAGAGGCTGCTGGGCGGCTGACCGGTCGTGGATCTCAGTTGCGGATCAGTGCGATGAACAATGCTTGCGTTCGCTGTCCTTGGCGGTGCGTACGATGCGTGTCGCGACCAGCCAAGACAGGCTGTAATCCTTGCCGGTGATGGTCTGGGTGCGGTGCTGGATCGAACCCCTGACGACGATTTTCCCGTTGTAAAGCACGTCGGACTGATCCGTTATCGCCTTGTCGGCCTGCGGCAATCCGCTGGCGTCGATCGACACACCCTTGATGATCTTGCCGGTGGCAAGGTCGAGAGCGCTGTTCGACGGGCAGGGCGCCTTGAAGCAGCGCAACCCATTGTCGCAATAGACATAGCTGCTCTGGGCGGCGGCGAACGCCGGCAGGGCGCCGATGGGCGAGGCTGCGGCAATCAGGAATGCGAGGCGAAGACCGGACATGGCCGCACCGTCGCGGAGAATTGGGGCGAAACAGCGATTGCTATAGGTCGAGCGGAAAACGCCGCCGATAGTGATCGGCCGCTTCCGGATTGCGCAGATTGAACGGCAGCTTGCCGTCCAGCACCAGCAACGCTTCGCCCGCCGCGCCGATGCCCATGCGCATCATCGATTCCTCGGTAATGCCTGCCATATGCGGGGTGATGATGACGTTGTCGAAGCCGAAATAGGGATGATTTGAGGGCAGCGGCTGCGTCGAAAACACGTCGAGTGCCGCACCGCCGATGCGGCGCTCCCGCAGGGCCTCGATCAGGGCGTCGTCATCGACGACCGGCCCACGCGAAACGTTGATCAAAAGCGCATTGGGTTTCATGCGGGCCATGCGCTCGCGGCTGATCAGGCCACGCGTCTCCGGCGTCAGCGGGCAGCAGAGCACGATGATGTCGCTTTGCTCGACCAGCGCGTCGATCGACAGGAAGCCGACTTTCTCGGGCGCCGGCTGCATGCTGCGCGTCGTTGCCACCACCTTGAGGTCGAAACCGTGCGCAGCGATATGGCCGACGGCCTGGCCGACGGCGCCGAGGCCGACAATGCCGATGGTCTTGCCGGCGAGTTCGATGTTGGCGTTGGCATGCTCGCGGCCGGCGAGCCAGCCCTTGGCGCGCAGGTCGCGGTCGACCCTGCGGAATTGCCGCAGCAGCGCAAGTGCGGCGAACATGACGTGTTCCGCGACCGAACGGGCATTGACCGCCGGCACATTGGCCACCAGCACGCCGGCGGCGGTCGCCGCCTCCATAGGGATCATGTCGAGCCCGGCGCCATGGCGGATGGCTGCCCTCAGCTTCCAGGCGCCCTCGAACAGCGCCGGTGGCAGCGGCGCGCGCACGATGACGATGTCGGCGTCCTTGGCCTCCCGGGTCAAGGTGGCGGGATCGAGCGCCGATGCGATGACGAGCTGGCCGGCGCCGGCGAGCCTGGCCGAGGCGCGCGGGTGCAGCGGATGGGTCGACAGGATCTTCGGCACGGTCTGGGCCATTCTCAGGCCTTTTCGAGCGCCGGGCTCGCGGGCGCAGCCGCCATGCCGCCCTCGATCAGGCCCTTCCAGTAGCTCTCCGCCCCTTGCAGGTGGGCGCTCATCAGCGCCTGGGCGAGATTGCCGTCGCGGCGCAGCAGCGCCTCGTAGATTTGCACATGCTCGGCATGCGAACGCACGCTTCGTTCGGGGTCATTGAAGTAGATCGGCAGGCGCTGTTCGCCCATCAGATAGTAGACGCTGCAGATGTTGTGGAAGACGCTGTTCTTGGTGGCGCGCACGATCTCGAGGTGGAATTCGCGGTCCTCCTTGGCCAGACCTTCGCCGGCGGCGATGCGTTCCTCGGAAGCCTTGAGGATCTCGCGCAGCCGCTCGAAATTCTCCTCGGTGGCGCGCGAGCAGGCAAGCTCGGCGGCCTTGATCTCGTGGATCTTGCGCAACTCGACCGTCTCGTAAATCTGCAAGGGATCGAGCGGCAGGCCTGCGCGCGCGAACAGCGCCAGCGCCTCGACGCTCGCCTGCTTGGTGTCGATGTAGATGCCGGATTTGGCGCGCCGCTCGACGATGCGCATGGCTTCGAGGATGGCCAGCGCCTCGCGGATCTGGCCGCGGCTGACGGCGAAATGCTCCGCCAGTTCACGTTCGGATGGGGTGCGGCCGCTCTCCTTGTCCGAGTGGGAGAACAGATAGGCTGCGAGTTCCGCGAGAAGGTTCTTTTCTTTCATCGTCAATTGCGTTGCGCGTGCGCCTCCAGGAATCGCTCAGAAACGGTGAATCCCAATCCGGGCTTTTCCGGGATCGCTATCATACCGTCCTGTGCTTCGACAGTCTCTTCGATCAGATCGTGGATCATCGGGTTGGCGCCGAGCGAATATTCGACGGTAAAACTCGACGGCGAGGCGGCGCAGACATGCAGCCCGGCGAAGAAACAGGGCGCGCCGGCCCACAGATGCGGCGCAAAGCGCAGATTGAAGGCGCTGGCGATGGTGCCGATCTTCATCGCCTCGCTGATGCCGCCGCAAAAGGCGGGATCGGGCTGGAAGATGTCGGCGGCCTTGAGCACGGCAAGGTCGCGGAAGGCATAGCGCGTCGCCTCGCTTTCGCCAGTGGCGATCGGCACGGCGCCGGAGGCACGCACTTCCGCCATGCCCGGCTTGTCGTCGGCGATCACCGGTTCCTCGAACCAGGCGAGGTCGAGGTCGTTGACGAGGTGGATGAAGCGCTTGGCCTCCGCCACCGTATAGGTGCCGTGGGCGTCGACCATCAGCTCGACATCGGGGCCGAGCGCCTGGCGCGCGGCGCGGACGCGGGCCGCCGAGACGTGGGCGGCGCCATCCATGGCGCCGACCCGCATCTTCAGCGCCTTGAAGCCGCCCCGGGCGATGTAGGATTTCAACTGTTCACCGATGGCATCGGCGGACGCCCAGCCGCCCGAGGCATAGGCCTGCATGCGGTCGATCTTGCGGCCGCCGAGCAGCCGCCAGACCGGCTGGCCGAGCGACTTGCCGAGGATATCCCAAAGCGCGATGTCGACGGCGCTGATGGCGGCGATGCTCATGCCGCGCCGCGCCAGTTGCGGCATGGCGTGGCCGGCGCGGGCGGCACTGTCGTGGCGCACGCCGTTGTAGAGCATTTCCCAGATGATGCCGATGTCGGCCGGATCGCGGCCGATCAGCTGCGGCCCGACCTCCTGGTTCAGCATATGGACGAGGGCGCCGTAGCTGCCGGCGCTGCCGGCTGCGTTCTTGCCTTCGCCCCAGCCGACCAGTCCGTCATCGGTTTCGATGCGCAGGATGGCGGCGTCGAAGGTCGTCACCTGGCCGAAGTCGCTGCGGTGCTGCCGAGCGGCTTCGATCGGGATGCGGACCCACCAGGCTTGGACGGTCTTGATGCGCATGTCTTTCCCCAGCCCCGCCGCCGGTCAGGGCGAAAGGGCAAATTTCCCAACAGTCGTCGACTACTTGATCAGCGGCAGCAGCGTTTCGGCGGTGATGCGCATCTGGTCGGTGTAGAATTTCTCGGTCAGCACGCTGGAGCCGTGGTCCTGGATGAACTTCAGCTGCTCAGGCGAGATATCGACCGGGTGGCGCTCGACCATTTCGGGATAGGGTGCCGCCGGCGTGCGGTCGACCGGGGCGACGAATTCATTGGTCAGCGCGCCGTCGTAGCCGACTTCCTTCAAGGTGGCAACGATCTTCGGCCAATCGATCTGGCCGAGGCCGGCTGCGAAGCGGTTGTTGTCGGCGACATGGAAGTCGAACAAGCGCTTTCCGACCTTACGGATGGCGTCGTAGACGTTAAATTCCTCCATATGGATGTGGTAGGCGTCGAGGCATACGCCGCATTCGGGGCTGACCGCGTCGGCTAGCGCCAGTGCCTGGGCGCCGCGATTGAACAGGTAGGTCTCGAAGCGGTTGAGCGGCTCGACGGCGATCTTGACGCCGACCTTCTTGGCATGGGTGAAGCATTCGCGGGTCGCGTCGACCACCCATTTCCATTCCTCTTCCTCGGTGCCGTCCGGCACGACCTTGCCGACCGTCGCGGGGACGAGCGTGATGATCTCGCCATCGAGCTCGCTGACCATGGTCAGCACGTCCTTGACGTACTGCACGGAGCGCTCGCGCTGGCCCTGGTTCTTGGCGGCAAGGTTGCGTTCGCCCAGCATCAAGGTCACCGCGCCCCAGCAGCGAATGCCATGCTCCTTCAACAGCGCCCGCGTCTCCTTGGTCTTGTATTGCTCGGGCTCGCCGGAAATCTCGATCGACTCATAGCCGAACTTCTTGATGCGCTTGAGCGTCGTCTCCAATGGTTCCGCCCGCATCCAGTTGTGCGTCGAAAGATGCATGGTCTGTCCTTCCCAAATTCGTCCATATCGTTTGCCTTCGGCATGCGTCGCCGAAAGACGGCGCAAGGGTTCCTCCCCAAGGCATCCCCAGCCTTTTCCTGCAAACTGGTTCGACCAATTGGGCCTTAAGCGAGGTCTACAGCAAATTGCCTGGAACGGCAAGAAGCGTGGAGGCGCAACTCGCCGCGTGAATTATTACATTGATTATATTGTGATATATGCCAATGCTTCGGGCATCCGATTGGCTCGGCCGATGCATTGTCAGGCTTGACCAAATTCCCCTATTTGGTAATACCAGAATGGCAGTGCCTGCAAAGCGCCCGATGCAAAAAGACCAAAATGGCTGGCCCTGCTTCCAATCGGCGCTATGCTTGGTCGCGACACAATGAGGGAGGATGCCGATGCCGACGACAATGAAGGGCCCCGGACTGTTTCTGGCGCAGTTCGCGGGTGACGCAGCGCCGTTCAATTCGCTGGCCGCGATCACCAAATGGGCCGCCGGTCTCGGCTATAAGGGCGTGCAGATCCCGACCTGGGACGCGCGCCTGTTCGACCTCGAGAAAGCGGCGTCTTCCAAGGCCTATTGCGACGAGGTGAAGGGTATTTGCGCCGATGCCGGCGTCGAGATCACCGAATTGTCGACGCATCTGCAGGGACAGTTGGTGGCGGTGCATCCTGCCTATGACGCGCAGTTCGACGGCTTCGCGCCGGCTTCGGTCCACAACAATCCCAAGGCGCGGCAGAAATGGGCGGTCGAACAGATGAAGTTCGGCGCCAAAGCCTCGAAGAATCTCGGCCTCAAGGCTTCGGTGTCCTTCTCCGGCGCGCTGGCCTTTCCCTACCTCTACCCCTGGCCGCAGCGGCCGGCCGGTCTGATCGAGGAGGCCTTCGCCGAACTCGGCAAGCGCTGGAAGCCGATCCTCGACGTCTATGAGGACAATGGCGTCGATGTCGGCTACGAAATCCATCCCGGCGAGGACGTGTTCGACGGTGCCACCTTCGAGATGTTCCTCGACGCGGTCGGTGGCCACAAGCGCTGCAACATCAACTACGACCCGTCGCACTTCCTGCTGCAGCAGCTCGACTATCTCGAATTCATCGACATCTACCACGAGCGCATAAAGGCCTTCCACGTCAAGGACGCCGAGTTCAACCCGACCGGCCGGCAAGGCGTCTATTCCGGCTATCAGAGCTGGACCAACCGCGCAGGACGCTTCCGCTCGCTCGGCGACGGGCAGGTGGATTTCGGAGGCATCTTCTCCAAGCTGACGCAGTACAATTATGATTCCTGGGCGGTGCTGGAATGGGAGTGCTGCCTGAAGCACCCCGAGGACGGAGCGGCCGAAGGGGCGCCTTTCATCCAGCACCACATCATCCGCGTGACGGAGAAGGCATTCGACGACTTCGCCGGTGGCGCGACGGACAAGAAAGTGCTGCGCGCGATGATGGGAATTTGAAGCGACTTGCTCCCCCCGCGAGGGGGCATCCAAGACACGAGGGAGAAAACATGGTCGGCGCATCGAAATCGGAAACGGGAGGCGGCCCGATCCGCTATGGTATGATCGGCGGCGGGCAAGGCGCCTTCATCGGCGCGGTGCACCGCATCGCGGCGCGCCTGGACAATGAGTTCGTGCTGGTGGCTGGTGCGCTGTCGGCGAACCCCGAGCGCGCCAAGGCTTCGGCCGCCGAACTCGGGCTCGATCCGGACCGCAGCTACGCTTCCTATGCCGAGATGGCCAAGGCCGAGGCCAAGCGCCCCGACGGCATCGAGGCGGTGGCCATCGTCACGCCCAACAATGTCCATGTGCCGGCGGCCAAGGCCTTCCTCGAGGCCGGCATCCACGTGATCTGCGACAAGCCGCTGGCGACGACACTGGCCGAGGCGAAAAAGCTCGCCGCGGTGGTCGAAAAGACCGGCAAGGTGTTCGTGCTTACCCACAACTACACCGCCTATCCAATGGTGCGGCAGGCACGCGAAATGGTGGCCAAGGGTATCCTTGGCGACATCCGCATCGTGCAGTCGGAATATCCGCAGGACTGGCTGACTGAGGATCTCGCCGCCACCGGCCAGAAGCAGGCCTCATGGCGCGGCGATCCCAAGCAGGCGGGCGCCGGCGGCGCGCTGGGCGACATCGGCACCCATGCCTACAATCTCGCCCGCTTCGTCTCCGGGCTGGAGCTGGATTCGCTGTCGGCCGATCTCGATGCGTTCGTGCCGGGGCGGCTGCTCGACGACAATGTCAACGTCATGCTGCGCTTCAAGTCCACCGGCAAGACGCATCCGGCCAAGGGCATGATTTGGGCCAGCCAGGTGGCGCCGGGCCACGAGAACGGGCTGAAGCTGCGCATCTATGGCTCGAAGGGCGGGCTGGAATGGGTGCAGGCCGATCCGAACTACCTCTGGTACACGCCGTTCGGCCAGCCCAAGCAGTTGATCACCCGCAACGGCGCCGGCGCGCTGCCGGTGGCGGGCCGTGTGAGCCGCGTACCGTCAGGCCATCCCGAGGGCTACCTCGAAGGCTTCGCCAATATCTATCAGGAGGCTGCACGCGCCATCCGCGCGGCGCGCAAGAAGGGTGGCAAGCCGGCCAAGGACGTCGTCTTCCCGACCATCCAGGATGGCGTCGAAGGCATGGCCTTCATCGAGGCCTGCGTGAAATCGTCGAAGAAGAATGGGGCGTGGACGAAGCTCTAAAACAAGAATGATCCGGGGGGATCGAACGGGGGAGGGCTGTCGATGAAAATCGGCATGTGCATGTTCTTGTGGACGACCAGCGTCTCGAAAAAACACGAGCCGCTGCTTCGCGACATCAAGGCGACAGGCTTCGACGGTGTCGAGATACCGATTTTCGCCGGTACGCCTGACGACTACAAAAAGCTCGGCGACCTGCTCGATCGCATCGGGCTGGAGCGCACCGCGGTCTCGGCGATGGGCGATCCGGCAATGAACCTGATTTCGCCGGATGCGGCAACGCGCAAGGCCGGTATCGCTTACATGAAATGGGCTGTTGATTGCGCCGACGCGCTCGGCGCCAGGACGCTCAGCGGACCGCTGCACTCGACGCTCGGCGCCTTTTCCGGCAGGGGGCCGACACCCGCCGAGAAGAACCGTTCCATCGCCTCGCAGCGCGCCATCGGCGACCATGCCGGCACGCGGAACGTGACCATCGGGCTGGAGGCGCTGAACCGTTTCGAATGTTATCTTTTCAACACGATGGCGGACCTGTCGGAGCACATCGATGCTGTCGGCCGACCGCACATCAAGGCGATGTACGACACCTTTCATGCCAATATCGAGGAGGCCGACCCGATCGGCGCCTATACGAAGCATCGCAGGAATGTCGTGCACATCCACATATCGGAGAACGATCGCGGCGTGCCGGGGCGCGGTAACATCCCGTGGAAAGAGACGTTCGCGGCGATCCGCAAGAGCGGCTATGACGACTGGCTGACGATCGAGGCCTTCGGGCGGTCGTTGAAGGATCTGGCGGCGGCGACAAAGGTGTGGCGCGATTTTTCCGAAACGCCGGAAGCAGTTTATCGCGAGGGCTATAGGCATATCAGGAATGGGTGGAGGAAAGCCGCTTAGAACCACCGAGGCGCTTTGAGCCGCTGTCGATCCTGGAGCCGAGGGCATCACCCCTGCTCGGCCTGAAGTCTGTTGTAGTCGTGAATCGTCCGGCTCAGCCGGCGGCGCAGGAAGTTCGAGATGTTGTCGAAGATGAAGACGACCAGCAGGATCAGCAGCACCATGTAGAAGACGTTGGCCCAGTTGGAGTTGGTGCGCATTGCTTCCCACAATTTAAGGCCGATGCCGCCGGCGCCGACGGCGCCGATGATGGTGGCACCGCGGGTGTTGGACTCCCACTGGTAGAGCGTCTGGCTGATGAAGACCGGGATGACTTCCGGCATCACGCCGTAGCGCTGCACCAGAAGGCCGTTGGCGCCGGTCGACAACACACCTTCGCGCGGCTTGTCGTCGATGTTCTCAAGCGCCTCGGAGTAGGTTTTGCCGAGCGTGCCGATCTCGGTGAAGAAGATCGCGGCACTGCCCGCAAGCGGGCCGGGGCCGAACGCACGGGTGAAGAACAGTGCCCAGATCAGCATGTCGACTGAGCGCATGAAGTCGAAGAAGCGTTTCAGGACCTGGCTGAGCACGCCGCTCGGCGTGATGTTGCGGGCGGCGAAGAAGGCGAGCGGGAAGGCGACGATGCCGCCAAGCAGCGTGCCCAGGAACGCCATGACGATGGTCTGCAGCAGCTTCGTCCAAACGTCGCCATGCTGCCACTGGGCGTTATTCCAGATGTTGTCGCCTGCCAGCGCCAGGTTCGACGTGCCCTGCTTCAGTTCAGGCCCGGACACGATCAGCGAGATCACCTCTCCCGCTGATTTGCCGAAGAAGGGCGAGCGCGTATCGAAGACGAAATTCGCCCAGCCGAGGAAGCGCTTGCGCACCTTGACGCGGTCGACGGTGACGCGCACCTCGCCGACGAAGCCCATCTTGGCAACCACCTCGTCGTCGTGCGCGGTGATCCAGTCCGGCACCGGGCCTGATATCACCGGCTTGCCGCTTGTCAGTGAAACCGGCACGGTCTGGCCGTTGGCCACGATCGTTGCCTGCGCCTTGTCGAAGGTGACGGATTTCGCCGGACCATCGATCAGCACGGTGAAGGTGCCGTCTCGATTCCTGATCACCCAGTCGGGGTTGGGGTTCTCGCCAAGCGCGGAAAAGCGCGGGTATTTTGGAGTGATCTCAGGCTGGTCGAGGCGGAATTCCGGTTGCAGGTCGTAGCTGATCCATTGTGTCAGGAACAGCGGCAGACGTTCCCAGTGCGATTCCCGCAGCACTTGCGGCAGGCTGAAGAACCACAGGACATAGACGAGATAGGTCAGGATGCCGATGAACAGGAACAGCGGAGCGAAGCGTTTGTACAGCGGCCGCCGGAACACTTGCGGATATCGCTCCTCGATCGACAATATCTCCTCGGCGGTCATTGTCGCCATGGTTTATGCGCCCATCATAAAGGCCTGTTCGCCGACCAGCTTGCGGCGTAGCCAGGCGGAGAACTGGTCGATGATGAAGATGGTCGTGAACAAGAGCAGCACCAGCGCCAGCGTCTTGGCGCCGAAGCCGCGAGAGATGGAGAGCTTCAATTCCTCGCCGATGCCGCCGCCGCCGACGGCGCCAATGATGGTCGAGGCGCGGACATTGATCTCGACGCGCAGCAGCGTGTAGGACATGAAATTGGGCAGCACCTGCGGCAGGTCGGCGAAGCGCACGCGCTCGAACCAGTTGGCGCCGACCGCGCGCAGGCCCTCCTCGGCGCGCATGTCGATGTTTTCGTTGATCTCATAGAACAGCTTGCCGAGCGCGCCGATCGAATGCAGGCCGATGGCGATGATGGCGGCGATCGGGCCAATGGAGACGATGGCCGCGAACAGGCCGGCAATGACGATCTCAGGGAACGCGCGCAGCAGCTCCATGAAGCGCTTGACGATCAGCCGCAGGGCCGGATGAGGTGTTAGATTGCGCGCCGCGATGAAGGAAAACGGCACCGCGAAGACAAAGCCGATGAAGGTCGAGACCAGCGCCACGTTCACCGTGGTCAGCATCAGCTCGAAATATTCGGGAATGTAGAATCCGCCCCAGACATAAATCCGGCCGAGCGGGAAATTGTATTCCTGGGTGCCGGTGTCATGCGGCGAGGCAATGTCGAACAGTGCCCGCCAGACGTCGTTCCAGTCCTTGGGGACCAGCCAGCTCAGGAAATCCAGAATATGCGGCAGCCTGTCGAAGAAGTGCCCGGCATTTGCTTCGTCGGCGAACCACATGCTGGCGAACATCGCGGCCAGCAGCAGGCCGACGCCGAGCACTGTATAGAACCGGCGCAGCGACGTCTGGCGTCGCCAGGCATCGGCCATCTGCTGGGGCGCGCCAGAAGGGGTTGTCAAAGAAGGGGCTGTCACGGAAAGGGTCATGATCGGAGATGCAAAAAGGGCGGTGTTTGACACCGCCCTTTTCGATTTCGCCGTTAGCCGCCGATGGCTGCCTTGCGGGCTTCGACGATGACGTTGTAGAAGTCCGGCTTGACCGGAACGTAGCCGGTGAAATCGCCACCTTCGACGCCCTCGAAGCAAGCCTTGTCCTTCTTCGGCAGTTCGGTGAAGAAGGCGGCGAGCTTGGCGGTCATCTCCTCGCCGAGCGCGGTGCGCACGACCAGCGGGCCGTTCGGGATCAGGCCCGAGCGCCAGACTTCGACGAAGTCGTTCGGGTCGACGGCGCCCTTGGCGACGACCTTGTGGAAGGTGCCGGAGGTGAAGCCGTTCTTGAAGTCGCCGATGCCGGAGGAATCATCGACCGCGACATCGACCTTGCCGTCGCGCACGGCCAGGATGTTGTTCTCATGGCCGCCGTTGAACTGGGTCGAAGCGAAGAAGGTTTCGTTCGAGGCGCCGGTTTCCTTCGGAATCTGGGTCAGCGGGATCAGGTAGCCCGAGGTGGAGTCCGGATCGGCGTAGCCGAGCTTCTTGCCCTTGGCCGACTTGATGTCGGTGATGCCCGAGGTCTTCAGAGCCAGGCCGATCGAATGATAGCCGGTGGAACCGTCGGTCTGCTTGGTGGTGAGGATCGGGGTCACCGCCTTCGGGTCCTTGAGATAGACGCTGGCGTAGCCGGATGCGCCGAGTTCGGCGAAGTCGAGCGTGCCGCCGAGCAGGCCCTGGATGACGCCGTCATAGTCGGCGGCAGGAAACAGCGAGACCTTCTCGAAGCCGAATTCGGCCTTCAGATGATCGGCCAGGCACTGGGAGTTGCGCAGCCGGTCGGTCTCGTTTTCACCGCCCAGAATGCCGACGCGGAATTCCTTCATGTCGGCGGCGTGGGCCATGCTGGTTGCCATGGCGAGCACCGAAACGGCGCTGAAAACCATCTTCCTGAACATTTGATGTCTCTCCTGTAAGTTCCGGCCCCGCGCCGGCAGCGTTCTTGATCTTGACAAGTGCCCTTGACGCGGGCGGACGATCCCAACCGCCCTTTCTCGGCCCATGATCTTTCCCGAAAACCGGATTCCACTTTTCGGGATCATGGGCTCAGTAACCCGGGAATGCGGGTTCGAGCGGTCCGGCGGATGCTGCGATCTTCTGCTTGAAGGCAACGCTGGTGGAGGTGATGGCCTCCGATATCTCTGCGCCATTGCTGTCGGCGCCATAGACGACGCGCACGGCCTCACGGTTGAGCTCTTCCGGCGGGCCGTCGAAGACGACCTTGCCGGCGGCCATGCCGATAATGCGGTTGCAATAGGCGCGGGCGGTGTCGAGCGTGTGCAGGTTGGTGACGACGGTGATGCCCTCGCGCAGATTGATGTCCTGCAGCGAATCCATCACCACCTTGGCGTTGAGCGGGTCGAGCGAGGCGATCGGCTCGTCGGCGAGGATCACTTTGGGCTGCTGCATCATGGCGCGGGCGATGGCGACACGCTGCTGCTGTCCGCCAGACAAGGTGCCGGCGGGCTGAAGCGCGGTGCGGGCTATGTCGAGCCGCTCGAGCGCAGCGACCGCCTCGGCGCATTCGGCACGCGAGAATATGCCGAGAAGGTTGGACAGGGTCGAACGGTGGTTCAATTTGCCGAGTAGGACGTTGGTCAGCACGTCGAGGCGCGGCACCAGGTTGAACTGCTGGAAGATCATGGCGCAATCGCGCTGCCAGCGCCGCAGCGGCGAGCCGTGCAGCCGGGAGACCTCGGCGCCGTCAAAAAAAATCGACCCCTGGCTGGGGTCGACAAGACGGTTGATCATGCGAAGAAGGGTCGATTTGCCGGCGCCCGAACGGCCGATGACGCCAACCATCTGACCTTGCGGGATCGAGATATTGACGTCGCTGACGGCTGTGTTCTTGCCAAATCGTCGGCTGACGCCGCGGATTTCGAGCGTGGCAGAGCTTGCTGACATGAGCAGGTTCCAGTCCCGACCTTGTTGATCGTCAGGCACTCGCCTAACGCAGCCACATGAACCTGCCATGTCGCCAGCATGTCAGTTTTGTTACGCTCCACAGGCGCGACGGCCGAAGCGCGTCGCTGAAACGAATTCATGCGACGCGCTCCAGGTATTTGGCTTTATGCATGTCGTTCTCCCGGGGCCACTTTCGGGCGACATGCATTGGCGCCTTGTCGGCGATCAGCCGAGCACCAGCAATTCCTCGAAGTGCTTCATGTCGCGGAAGGCGCAGAAGGCGGGCGCCTTGATCTCGATTGTCGGAGCCTGCCTTGCGAAAAGCGCCAGGCAATCGTCGAACAGAGCCTGCCACGCGGCGGCGCGATCGGAGGCGAGGCGCTGGATCTGATAGGCAAAGGTGATGTGGAAGACGTAGGCGTCATGATCGGGGTGCCGATAGCCGAACGGCACCGCCAGCGCATCGCGCCATTGACGCATGATGCGCACGTCCTCGTCGGTCGCGCCGGCTACGGTGAGACCGGTGGGCACGATTTCGATCACCTTGATGTTGAAAGGACCGAAGCCCTCGAAGCCCTTAAGGCGCTCCAGATAGAGGCGGGTCATGGCGTCAATGCTGGTGTCGAGCGGTACGTCCTGCGGCCAGTAAGGCAAGCGGCGACGATATTCGATGATGCCCTGGAACAGCGTCATATGCAGGCTGGAAATGGGCGTGAAGGCGAGCCGGTCGGCGTCGGGCATCGCCAGCATCTTCTCGCGCACCGCAAGCACCACGGCTTCGGACGGCGAGCCGCTGACGAGATGGCTGACAACGGTGTTGCCGGGCTCGGTCAGAAAATTGCCCGAGGTGTCGTAGCGCGTGCCGAGATGCGCCGGCGGGGTCGGGTTGGAGCCGGCAAAGAATCCGGCGAGCGAGGGTCTGACGGTGTCGAGCATGGCAATCTCCTTGGGAGATGGCGTCCTGTCCGAGTCCTGTGTCAGGGATATGAACAAGCCCCTTAATGACGATGATGTGAGGAGCTATCCCTCGTATTTCTCCAGGAAGGCCTCCGCCGACAGTTCGCGAAAATCATCGAGCGAAGCGCGCAGCCGCACGTGGTCCCAGTCCCACCAGGCAAGCGCCTGGTAGCGTTCGGCGGTGCGGCGGTCGAAGCGCTCGCGGATCGGCTTGGCCGGCACGCCGGCGACGATGGTGTAGGGCGCGACATCCTTCGAGACAACCGCCCCGGCGCCAACCGCCGCGCCATCGCCGACGGTGACGCCCGGCAGGACGGTCGAACCATGACCGAGCCAGGTGTCGTGACCAATGGTGACGCGCTTGGCGCGGCGCTGGGCGAAGAACTCGCTCTCATGCTCGGCGTCGTCCCAATAGTCCGAGGCGCGGTAGGTGAAGTGATGCAGCGTCGGCCGCCAGGTCGGGTGGTTGGTGGCGTTGAGGCGCACGCTTGCCGCGATATTGGCGAACTTGCCGATCGTCGCGCACCAGACAGAGCAATCCTGCATCATGTAGGAATAGTCGCCGAGTTCGCTTTCCGAAACCCGGCTGCGGTCGGCGATCTCGGTCCAGCGGCCAAGCGTCGAATTGTGCACCTCCGCCGTCGGATGGACCAGCGGCGTCTCCGACAATTTCCTGGTCATGCGGCGAGTTTTCCTGGAGCAAAAACGGTGACGTCGATGATGCGGTCGGCAACGGCCTCGCGCACATCATGATCGTGGAAGATACCGAGCAGGGCGACGCCCGCCGCCTTCTTGGCGGCGATGAGTTCGATCACCACGTCGCGGTTGGTGGCATCGAGCGAGGCGGTCGGCTCGTCGAGCAGCAGGATAGGATGCTCGGTGATGAAGCCGCGCGCGATGTTGACGCGCTGCTGCTCGCCGCCGGAGAAGGTCGCCGGCGGCAGCGCCCAGAGCTTTTCCGGCAAATTGAGCTGCGCCAGCAAGGCGCGCGCCTTGCCTCTGGCGGCCTCGCGGTCCTCGCCGCGCTCGACCAGCGGCTCGGCGACGACATCGAGCGCCGAGACGCGCGGCACGGTGCGCAGGAACTGGCTGACATAGCCGATCGTTTGCCGGCGAACGGCAAGCACGGTGCGTGGGCTGGCGTTGGCAAGATCGATCAGTCCGCCCTCGTGGCTGACGATGATCTGCCCCTCGTCGACGGCATAGTTGCCGTAGAGCATCTTCAGGATGGAGCTCTTGCCGGCCCCGGACGGGCCGCCGAGCACGGTGCATTCGCCCGCCTTGATCGAGAACGAGACACCGGCGATAACGGGCAGTTTGATGCCGTCGCGCAGATGCATGGTGAAGCTTTTTGCGACGTCGGAAACAACGAGCGGGGTTGGCATCGCTACACCTGCAAAATGGAGGAAACGAGAAGCTGCGTATAGGGCGCCCGCGGGTCGTCCAGCACGCGGTCGGTGAGGCCGCTTTCGACGACGCGGCCGTCCTTCATCACCATCATGCGCTGCGACAGCAGGCGCGCCACCGCGAGATCGTGGGTGACGACGATGGCCGCGAGGCCGAGATCGGTGACCAGCCCGCGCAAGAGATCTAGCAAGCGCGCCTGCACCGAGACGTCAAGACCGCCGGTCGGTTCGTCCATGAACACCAGCCGTGGGCCGGTGACGAGGTTGCGGGCGATCTGCAGGCGCTGGCGCATGCCACCGGAAAAGGCACGTGGCTCGTCGTCGATACGGTCTTCCTCGATCTCGACGCGCGACAGCCAGTCGACGGCCGTGGCGCGGATCTTGCCGTAGTGGCGGTCGCCGACCGCCATCAGCCGTTCGCCGACGTTGGCGCCGGCGGACACCGTCATGCGCAGGCCGTCGGCCGGGTTCTGGTGAACAAAGCCCCAGTCGGTGCGCATCAGGAAGCGGCGCTCGGCCTCGCTCATGCGGTAGAGCTCGCGGAACTGGCCGTCGCGCATGCGGTAGCTGGCGGTGCCCGACGACGGCAGCAGCCGCGTCGACAGGCAATTGAGCAGCGTCGTCTTGCCGGAGCCGGATTCGCCGACGACTGACAGGACTTCGCCCGGCCACAGGTCGAAGGAGACGTTGTCGCAGCCGACGCGCGAACCGTAGAATTTGGAGAGCGCCGAGACGCGCAGCAGCGGTTCGTCGGTCATTGTGCCGGCTCCATTTTTTCGGAAGCAAGATGGATTTCCGGAGCAAGATGGCCGCGATGGCCCTCTTCGCGCCGCTTCTCGCAATGGTCGGTGTCGGAGCAGACGAACATGTGGCCGCCATGGTCGTCGAGGATGACCTCGTCGAGATAGACATTCTCGGCCGCGCACAGTGCGCAGGGCTGGTCGAAGGTCTGCACCTCGAATGGATGGTCCTCGAAGTCGAGGCTGACGACATCGGTGAAGGGCGGCACCGCGTAGATGCGCTTCTCGCGTCCGGCGCCGAACAGCTGCAAGGCCGGCGAGCGGTGCATTTTGGGATTGTCGAATTTCGGCGTCGGCGAGGGGTCCATCACATAGCGGCCCTCGACCTTGACCGGATAGGCATAGGTCGTGGCGATGCGGCCGTGCTTGGCGATGTCCTCGTAGAGCTTCACATGCATGAGGCCATACTCCTCCAGCGCATGCATCTTGCGCGTTTCCGTCTCGCGCGGTTCGAGGAAGCGCAGCGGCTCGGGGATCGGCACCTGGTAGACCAGCACCTGGCCCGCGGTCAGCGGATGTTCGGGGATGCGGTGGCGGGTCTGGATGATGGTGGCGCTGGCTGTATCGGTGGTGACAGCGACATTGGCGACTTTCTTGAAGAAGGCGCGGATCGACACCGCATTGGTGGTGTCGTCAGCGCCCTGGTCGATGACCTTCAGCACGTCATCGGGGCCGATGATCGAGGCGGTGACCTGGACGCCGCCGGTGCCCCAGCCATAGGGCATCGGCATCTCGCGCGAGGCGAACGGCACTTGATAGCCGGGAATGGCGATGCCCTTGAGGATCGCCCGGCGGATCATCCTTTTGGTCTGTTCGTCGAGATAGGCGAAGTTGTAGGTGGCGATGTCGGTCATGATGCGACCTCAAGTCCTTTGGCATAGCGCGCCAGCCGCTCGGTGAGCGTGCCGGTGTGCAGTTCGAACATGTGGTTGTCGTCGTCGTAGAAATAGATCGAGCGGCCTTCGCCCTCGACGCGTGGGCGCGGCGGGCGCATGTCGAGGCCTAGCTTGCCGACGCGCTCGGCGTAGCGGTCGAAATCGGCGTCATCGATCTTGAAGGCAATGTGGTTGTAGCTGCGTTCGTTAAGCTTCTCGCCTTGCATGATGGCGATCCAGATGTCGCCGATCAGGAGAATTTTTCGCGTGACAGCGAGAACTGCTCGGCGTCGCTGGCATAGACCTCGCGCGCGTCGAAGACGCCCTCGAGTATCCTCGTCATCCGCTCGAGGTCGCGAACGATGAAGGTCATGTGGGACAGGCCTTCGATCATTCCGCGGCCTCCCGCTTCTCTTCTACCTTCGCGGGGTTTTCGCGGGCCTCGTATTCGGCGCGCATGCGGCGCACGAGGTCGAGTTCGGCCTGGAAGTCGACATAGTGCGGCAGCTTCAGATGCTCGACGAAGCCGGTCGCCTGGACATTGTCGGAATGCGAGATGACGAATTCCTCGTCCTGGGCGGCGGCGATGATGTCCTCGCCGAGCTCGGAGGCGCGCAGGGCGCGGTCGCAGAGCGCCATGGCCATCGCCTTGCGCTCGCTCTGGCCGAAGACCAGGCCGTAGCCCCGGGTGAATTGCGGCGGCGCCTTGGCCGAGCCCTTGAACTGGTTGACCATCTGGCACTCGGTGACCCGCACCGTGCCGAGCGGTGCTGCGAAGGGCAGTTCGGGAACATCGAGTTCCAACTCGACCTCGCCGATGCGGATTTCGCCGACAAAGGGATGGTTGCGGGCATAGCCGCGCTGGGTGGAGTAGCCGAGCGCCAGAAGAAAACCTTCATCGCCACGCGACAGCGACTGCAGGCGGATGTCGCGCGCCATCGGGAATTCCAGCGGCTCGCGGGTGATGTCGCCGGGCACATGGTCCTGCGGCATCTCGCCATCCGGTTCGATCAGGCCTTCGCGGGCGAGGATCGCCGAGACGCGTGGCATGGCCTGCGCTTCCGTCTCGCGCCGCAAGGGTTCGGCGACATCGGCGCCGGCGGCAAGCCCGGGGTCGAGCAGCCGGTGCGTGTAGTCGAAGGTCGGGCCGAGCAACTGGCCGCCTGGCAGGTCCTTGTAGGTTGCCGAGACGCGCCGTTCGACCAGCATGGCGCCGGTGTCGATCGGCTTGCTGTAGCCGAAGCGCGGCAGCGTGGTGCGATAGGCGCGCACCAGGAAGATCGCCTCGATCATGTCGCCGCGCGCCTGGACGATGGCGAGTGCCGCGAGTTCACGGTCGTAGAGCGAGCCTTCGCTCATCACCCGGTCGACGCCGAGCGCCAGCTGTTCGACGATCTGGTCGAGGCGCAGTGCCGGCACCGAACGGTCGCCGCGCCGGCGATCGGCGAGCAGGCTGTGGGCGTTACGAATAGCGGCTTCGCCGCCTTTTACCGCGACATACATCTTCAAGCCTCCATCGTCTTGATGCGCGTCGTGCGCGGCAGGCAGGCTATGCCTTCGGATGTGGCGAGGATGATGTCGACGCCGCGCGGAAAGCGCTGGATATTCTGCTTCCACTGCTCGATGAAATGACGCGGCATCTGCGCCGGCGCGATGGTGGCGCTGATTTCGATGCCGGGCCCCTCCAGCAGCAACGGAGTGCCTGAAACGAGGTCGCTGACCTGCAGGATCAGGGTGGTCGACCGGTCTGGATAATCCTGCGTTCCCTGCGCAAAGCCGTCGAGCGCCATCATCTCGGCCGGCGAGGCGACAAAGGCGAAATGCGCGTCGGCAGGCGTGTTGGCCAGCGGCGCGCCGGTGTGGAAACCAAGCCAGGAGCCGATCGCGGCGGAGGCGTGCAGGGCCGGGTCGAGCCAGAGCGGCGTGTCGTTGTCGCACAGCGCCAGTGCCACGGCGCCGGCGGTTGCGGAAAGCGGCGCCGGCGGGCGGGCCAAGGCCGGCAGAGGCTGCACGCTGCCTGGCCGCGCCATCGCGTCCATGACCGCGCGAAACACCGTCTGGGCGTTGAACACCGGGTCGGCGAAACCGCCCTCGATCGATTGCGCTGCGATATCCATCAGTCTTCTCCGCGAACCATGGTGAAGAAATCCACCTTCGTTGCCGCCGTCTCGGCGCGTCGTTTTTCTTGGGCAGTCGCTAGCGCCGACCTCAAAGGCGCGATCAGCCTGGTCTCGACCTCGGCGCGGCGCGCAGGGTCCTGCCAGAGCGCATCGGCGATCGCCGCCAGCTTCGCCTTCTGCTTGTCGCGGCCAAGCGCGTAGCAATGGCCAACCTGTCCGGACGGCAGCCGGACGGTGGCGCGGGTGACGGTAGCCTCGCCGACATTGAACGGTGCGCCGCCGCCGCCGATGCGGCCGCGCAACGTCACCAGCCCGGTCTCGGGACCGCGCAGCAGTTCGGCTTGCGAAGGCAGGCCGGCTTCGTTCCAGAGCCGGACGATGTCGTCGCCGCTCGATTGCGCCAGGGTCGCCATCGCGGCTTTGCGTCCGGCCTGGTCGCGGGCTTCCTGTCCTCGCATCGGCAGCATTCCTCTTCGCTAAATTTGTCTATTGATATAGACAACTATACAAATTATACATATTACCTAGCGCGAGTCCATGACGAGTGGATGACAGGGGACGGAAGGCAGGGGCCAACTCATGATAGGGCGACAGGAAGCCGACAGTATTGAACGGCGCAGCGGCGTCTCGCTGTGGCGGCAGATCGCCGACAGGATCCTGCAGGCGATCGCCACCGGCGATTTCGCCGAGAATGCCGCGCTGCCGCCGGAGGTGGCGCTCGCCGAGCGCTATGGCGTCAATCGCCACACGGTGCGCAGCGCCATATCGGCGCTTGTGCAGGAAGGTGTGCTGCGGGCCGAGCAGGGGCGTGGCACCTTCGTATTGTCTCGCAAGCGGCTGTCCTATCCGATCGGGGCGCGCACACGCTTTTCAACGGGCCTGCAGGGACAAACCTCGGAACGGCACATCGTGCTGCTTGCCTCGTCGGTCGAGCCGGCCAGCCCGCGTGTCGCCGAAGGGCTTGGCCTTGCCAAGGGCGCCGAGGTGATCCGGCTGGAGACACGCGGTGAGGCCGATGGACGGCCTGTGTCACGTGCTGCTGGCTGGTTCGATGCCAGGCGCTTTGCCGGCATCGACAAGGCGATGGCTGAGACTGGCTCGATCACCGCGTCGCTGGCCCGCTTCGGCATCGACGATTATCTCAGGCAATCGACCGTGCTGTCGGCACGCCATGCCGATGCGGCCGATCTCGCCGACCTCGACCTGCAGCCAGGCGCCATCGTGCTGGTCACGGTGGCCGTCAACATCACGCCGGACGGTCAGCCGATCCAGTTCTCCGAGTCGCGCTTTCCGGCGGAGCGGGTCGAGCTCAAACTGTCGGCGCTGTGAGCCGAGTTCTGCCGCCTATCCGATCTCGATCACGGCCTTGATCAGGCCGGATTTCTCATGCGCCCAGCGGGCGAGATCGCTCGGCGTATCGGCCAGCGTCGTGCGGTGGGTGACCAGCTTGGCCAGGGGCACGGCGCCGTTGCGGATCGAGTCTGCGACATGATCGAAATCGGCACGCAGTGCATTGCGGCTGCCGACCAGCGTCATTTCGCGTTTGTGGAATTCAGGGTCGGAGAAGACGATGTCGTCCTTGACGACGCTGACCAGCACCAGTGTGCCGCCATGCGCGACATGGCCGAAAGCCGACTGCACCGACCGGGTGTTGCCGGTGGCGTCGAAGACCACGTCGAAGCCTTCGCCCGCTGTCGCTTCCTTGACCAGATCCGGCAACGCTCCGCGCGAGCCGTCGAGGATACTGAAGCCAAGTTCGTTTTCGGCGAAAACGAGACGTTCACTGCTCATGTCGAGCAGCGTCACGTCGAGCCCGGCAATGCGGGCGAAGATGGCGTTGCCGAGCCCGATCGGGCCGGCGCCGATGACCAGAGCGCGCGCGCCGGGATCGGCACGGGCGCGACGTACCGCGTGCGCGCCGATGGCCAGGAATTCGACGGCGGCTGCGTCGGCCAGCGACAGGCCATTGGCCGGATAGAGATTCTGCGCCGGGACAAGAATGCGTTCGCACATGGCGCCGTCGCGATGGACGCCCAACACCTCGATCTTGACGCAGCAATTCGGTTTGCCGTGCCGGCAGGCGATGCACTTGCCGCAGGAGAGGTAAGGGTTGATGACGACCGGTTCGCCGACGGCAAGATCGACGCCCTCGCCGGTCTCGATGACGGTGCCGGAGACTTCATGGCCCATGATGCGGGGGTAGGCGAGGAACGGGTGCTTGCCTTCGAAAATGTGGTAGTCGGTGCCACAGATGCCGACATGGCTGACCGCGACCAGCGCCCAGCCGGCAGGGGGCGCGCCGGGCGCGGGGCGGTCTTCCAGGATGAGTTCCCCGGGCGAGCGGCAGATAACGGCTTTCATGTCTCAGTCCGATTGGGTTTCCGACCTGTCTTCACGCCGGGCCGGAGATCGATTTCAGCAATGGTCACTTGCCGCCGCGGCGGCGCAGACCGTCGAAATAGACGATGACGATGATCAGCACGCCAGTGATGATGCGCTGCCAGAAGGCGTTGACGTTGAGCAGGTTGGCGCCGTTGTTGATGGTGGCGAGAATGAAGGCGCCGAGCAGCGGGCCATGCACCGAGCCGACCGCACCGAACAGCGAGGTGCCGCCGATGACCGAGGACGCGATCGCCTGCAGTTCCCAGCCCTCGGCCTGGGTCGGGTTGCCGATGCCGATGCGCGAGGCCAGGAGCACGCCGACAAAAGCCGCGCACAGGCCCGACAGCGTGTAGGCCATGTAGATGGTGCGCTGGACATTGACGCCGGAGAGGCGCGAGGCCTCGGCATTCGAGCCGACCGAGAAGAGGTAGCGGCCCCAGCGGCTGTGATGCAGGAAAATGTAGGCCGGAATGCCGACCAGGATAACCATCCAGAACAGATTGGGCACGCCGAGGAAGGAGTTGCGCGAGAATTCCTGGAAGGCGTCATTGTTGATGGAGATCGAGTTGCCGTTGGTCATCAGAAGGCCGATGCCACGCAGCGAGGTCAGCGTCGCCAGCGTGATGATGAAGGGCGGCAGGCCCATCTTGACGATGCCGAAGCCGTGGAACAGGCCGATGGCAACGCCGACCAGCAGCGTGATCGCGATGGCGAGGAAGACCGGTATGCCGGCGTTGATCAGCATCGCGGCAATGACGGTGGCAAAGCCGACCACAGCGCCGACGGACAGATCGATGCCGCCGGTGATGATGACGAAGGTCTGGCCGACCGCCAGGATGGCGATCATCGAACCCTGACGCAAAAGGTTCGAGATGTTGTTGGCCGAGGCGAAGCTCGATGTCGACAGCGACAGGATGACCCAGAGCAGCACCAGCAGCGCCAGCAGCGTCAGCCCGAACAGGGCGTTGTAATTGCGCTTGGATTTTTCGGCAGGGATCGCCTCGGTGCTCATATCTTTCCTCCCAGCTTTTCTTGTTTCTCGGCGAGCGCCTGTGTGAGAATTTCCTCGTGATCGGCGGTGCGGAATCCGTGTGTCGCCACCAGCTTGCCGCGGCGGAACACATGCAGCGTGTCGGCCAGCTCATAGACTTCCGGCAGGTAGGACGAGATCAGGATGATGCCGGCGCCCTTCGACAAGAGCGCGCCGAACAGGCGGTAGATTTCGGCCTTGGTGCCGACATCGACGCCGACTGTCGGCTCGTCGAAAATGAACAGCTTGGCGCCATGCGCCAGCCATTTGCCGATGACGATCTTCTGCTGGTTGCCGCCCGACAGGCTGGAGGCCAGCGCATGGCGTGTCGGCGTCTTGATGCGGAGATCGGCGATCTGGCGGTCGGCCTGGGCCTTCTCCTGCGCGCCGGAGATCAACAGGTTTTTGGAGATGCGCTTGTAGATCGGCAGGTTGAGATTGAGGCCAACCGGCAAATTGAGGCAAAGGCCCTGGTCGCGGCGGCTTTCCGGCGCCAGCGCCATGCCGAGCCTGATCGCATCGTGCTCCGAATTGACCTGAACCGGCTTGCCTTCCCACAGGATCTGGCCGGCCGATTTGCGATGGCGGCCGTAGAGCGTGGTGACGAATTCGCTGCGCCCGGCGCCGATCAGCCCGTAGAGCCCGACGATCTCGCCGGCGCGGACGGTCATCGAGACATTTTCGAAGCCCTTGCCCGACAGGTTCCTGGTCTCCACGATCGCGGCACCCGGCGTGAAGTGCTCCTTGTGATAGACCTGCTCGATCGAGCGGTTGATCATCAGCTTGACCAGTTCGGCATCGTTGGTCTCGGCGATGTTTCTGGTGCCGACCAGCGTGCCGTCGCGCAGCACGGAGACGCGATCGGCGAGCTCGAAGACCTCCTCCATGCGGTGGCTGATGTAGATGATGGTCACGCCCTCGGACTTCAGCCGACGGATCAGCGTGAAGAGCTGGTCGGCCTCCTTGCGGGTCAGGTAGGCGGTCGGCTCATCGAAGATCAGGAATTTGGTGCCGCGCACGGTGGCGCGGGCGGCGGCGATCAGCTGCTGCTGGCCGATGGTGAGGTCGCCGAGCATGACATGCGCCGGCAGGTCGAAGCCGAGATCGTCGATGATCTTCTGCGCTTCCTTGACCATGACGCGCTGCTGCAGGATGCCGAAGCGCGAATTCTCCTCGCCGAGGAACATGTTGGCGGCGACCGTCAAATGACGGCAGAGCACGACTTCCTGGTGCACGGCGTTGATGCCGAGCGCCATCGCCTCATGCGGGGTCGCCAGCGCCGCCGGATTGCCCTCCCAGATGACCTCGCCGGAGGTGCGCGGCATGACGCCGGTGAGAAGCTTGATCAGAGTGGATTTGCCGGCACCGTTCTCGCCGACGATGGCGTGGATTTCGCCCGACTTGAAGGCCAGCGTCACCGGCTTCAGCGCATGGGTGCCGGGATATTTCTTTTCGAGGCCGCGCAGTTCGAGGATCGTCCTGCCAGGCTCCAGCACAGGGGCGGGGTGCAGGTCTTGAGCCGTCGATGTCATGACAATCCTCCCTGATTGGCCTCACGATCTGGGCCCGCGGCGGGCTTCGAAATGCCTGCCAGGGCAACCTAGCCCAGGTTGCCCTATTTCCAAACGACGTCGCTGTCGTTTCCGGGGCACGAGGCCCCGGAAACAGTGCGTCTCAACCGAGGCTTAGTTGAGCTTCGGATTGAGCAGGGCGTCGATCTTGGGATCCTTCATGTTGGCCTTGGTGACTAGGTTGGCGCCAGTGTCGACATTGGCCTCGACCTTCTCGCCCTTCGAAGCGGCGAGCGCGGTCTTGATGCCGTCATAGCCCATCCGGTAGGGATCCTGGACGACGAGGCCGGAAATGACGCCGTCATTCAGGAACTTGATCAGCTTCTCGTCGCTGTCGAAGCCGATCAGGCCGACCTTGCCGGCAAGCTTGTTCTCGGCGATCGCCTGGCCGACGCCCTGCGCCATGATCAGGTTGGAGGCGAAGATGCCCTTCAGGTCCGGATTGGCGGTGATCAGGTCGGTCGCGATGTTGAGGCCGGTGGTGGCCTGGCCGTCGGCATATTTGTCGGCGATCAGTTCGAGGCCGGGATACTTGGCCTTGAGCTGTTCCTTGAAGCCCTGGGCGCGCTGCTCGAGCGAGCCGGCGCCAGGCAGTGCGGTGATCAGGGCAACCTTGCCTTCGACCTTGCCGCCATTGGCCGCGCCGATGGCTGCCGCAAGACCGTCCGCGGCGACGCGGCCGCCCTGGACGTTGTCGGTGGTCAGGAACGAGGTGAAGGCCTTGGAGTCGGCGCCGGAGTCGATGCCGATGACCTTGACCTTGGCCGCTGCCTCGTCGATCGGCTTGCCGAGCGCCTTGGCTTCGGTCGGCGCGATGACGACGGCGGCCGGGTTGCCGGCGACGGCGTTCTCGAGGATGGAGATCTGGCCGTTGACGTCGGTTTCAGCCTGGGCGCCGAGTTCCGGCACGTTGACGCCGAGATCCTTGCCGGCCTTGCGGGCGCCGGCGAGCACGATCTGCCAGTAGAAGGACGTGGTGTCCTTGACGATGATCGGAATGGTCACATCCGCCGCCGAAACCGGCGCTGAGTGCATGACGCCGGCGAGCATCGACGCTGCTGCCAGGGCCATGACGGCGCGGCGGTTGAGAATGCTGGTCACGAATTTCATAGGATACCTCCCTAAGTCGCCCGGTGAACGTTACGGAAGCTCCGTTCGGATAGGCGTGGCCCAAACAGAACTTTATCAATAAAAAACATTTACGCTGTTTTGATAGTGCATCGATCTGGACGATGCAAGCGGTGTTTCGCACCTGATTCCCATGTCAGGCACGGACACAATCACGCGCCCCTCCTCCCTGGACGCAGCCGAACGCTCCCGTTTCGTGAATACATGGAATATTAATTCCATCTGTTAGTCAATATGGAACATTCATTCTTTCCGCGGAGTCGCGCATTTGTGAAGCCGAGCCTCGCCTGTCAACGCTGGCGGACGCCGGCTTCACGCCAGGCCCTGCACCACCGTGTAGGGACGATATTTGGCGTATTCCGTCTCCGCCACGTTGATGTCGAGCAGTTCGAGGTTACGTGTCAGGTTTGCCAGTTTGGCGGTACCGGTCAGTACGGTGGCGACCACCGGCTCGTGCAGGGGAAACTGGAAGGCGGCGGCGGCCAGCGGGTAACCGCCTTCGCCGGCGATCTTCTCCATGGCGTCGACCCGATCGAGCATATCGCGGCTGGCGGGCTGGTAGTCGAAATGCGCGCCTTGCACCGGCCCGGTCGCCAATATGCCGGAGTTGAAGACGCCGCCGATCACCAGCGACGTCTGTTGCGCCCGGCACAGCGGCAGCAGTTCGGCTTCGGCGCTGCGGTCGAGCAAGGAATAGCGGCTGGCGAGCAGGATGCAGTCAAGCGGCGCCCGGCGCATCACGTCAAGGCAGATCTGGACTTCGTTGACGCCGAGACCATAGGCGGAAATCGTGCCGGCCCGCTTCAACTCCTCGAGTGCCTTGAGCCCGCCATCCATGAGCTGGCGAAAGTGCAGCTTGGTCTTCTCGACCCCATGCGTGTAGGCGCCGATGTCGTGCACATACAGGATATCGATTTTGTTCAGCCCAAGCCGCGCATAGCTGAAGTCGACCGACCGCATGATGCCGTCATAGGAATAGTCGTAGTCGAGCGCGAAGGGCAGCGGATCGACATAGGAGTGGTCGGGCACCTGGTCTTCTGGCACCGGCCGGAACAGGCGGCCGACCTTGGTGGACAGCACGTAGGAATCGCGCGGCTTGTAGCGCAGGAAGTCGCCGAAGCGGCGTTCCGACAGGCCGAACCCATAGAAGGGCGCGGTGTCGAAATAGCGCATGCCCGCCTCCCAGGCGCCTTGCAGCGTCTCCATCGCCGCCTCGCGTGAACAGGCGCGGTAAAGGCCGCCGATCGCGGCGCCGCCGAAGCTGACTTCGGTGACTTCGAGCGCCGTGCTGCCGATGCGGCGTTTTTCCATGCAAACCCTCCCCGTTGCCGGCCGCTGTCCCGCCCGGCAGTTCTACCACATATGCGTTGAATTCAGAGCGTCGCGCCGAGATGCCAGGGCACGAACTCGTTGTCGCCATAGCCGAAATCCTCGCTCTTGGTCTTGCGGCCGGAAGCCGTCTCGACGATGAGTTCGAAGATCTCGCGGCCCATGCCGGCGATGGTCTTTTCGCCCGAGGCGATGACGCCGCAATTGACGTCCATGTCCTCTTCCATCTGGTGATACATGGTCGAGTTGGTGGCGACCTTGATCGACGGTGTCGGCCGGCAGCCGAAGCAGGAGCCTCGGCCGGTGGTGAAGACAATGACGTTGGCGCCGCCGGCGACCTGGCCGGTGGCCGAGACCGGGTCGTAGCCGGGCGTGTCCATGAACACCAGTCCGCTGCCGGTGACTTTCTCGGCATAGCCGAACACGCCATTGAGCGGCGTCTGGCCGCCCTTGGCGACCGCGCCGAGCGACTTTTCCAGGATGGTGGTGAGGCCGCCGCGCTTGTTGCCGGGCGAGGGGTTGTTGTCGATCGAGGCGCCATGCTTGGCGACGTGATCTTCCCACCACTTCACGAAATCGTCGAGCTTCTGCGCGATCTCCGGCGTTGCCGCGCGATAGGCGAGCAGATGCTCGGCGCCGTAGATTTCCGTGGTCTCGGAGAGGATGCCGATGCCGCCGACGCCGGCCAGGATATCGACGGCGGCACCCAGCGCCGGATTGGCGGTGATGCCCGACATGCCGTCCGAGCCGCCGCATTGCAGACCGACGACGATCTCGCTGACCGGAATCGGCTCGCGCTTCAACTGACCGACTTCCTCGGCGATCTCGGCCAGCACGGCCATCGCCTTCTCCACCGATTTGCGCGACCCGCCGGCGTCCTGGATGTTGAAATGGCGTTTTCCCGCGGCAACACCCTTCTGGCCATAGAGGGTGAGCTGGTTGACCTCGCATCCCAGGCCGACCATCAGCACGCCGCCGAAATTCGGGTGGCGGGCATAGCCGGCAAGCGTGCGGTGCAGCACCATCATGCCGTCGCCAGTGCCGCTCATGCCGCAGCCCTGACCGTGGACGATCGGCACGAAACCGTCGATGCCGGGATATTTCGGCAGCAAGGTCCGGTTGGCGGTGTCGGCGATGGAATGGCAGACCGTGGCCGAGCAATTGACGCTGGCGATGATGCCGATGAAGTTGCGCGTGCCGGCGCGGCCATCGGCGCGGCGATACCCCATGAAGGTGCGGGCGCGGTCGGCCGCTGTCGCATGCTCGGCCTCACTCGGCGGCACCACCGGCAGGCGGCCGGCCTCGAACACCAGATTGTGCGAATGGACATGCTCGCCCGGTGCGATGTCCTGCGTGGCGCGGCCGATCGCCTGGGCGTATTTGACCACGGCTTCACCGGCAGCAATCGGCTTGATCGCCACCTTGTGGCCGGGCTCGATGACGGCGGTGGCAAGCGCGCCGCCCGGCAGAGCCGTGCCGATCTCGATGCGGCCATTGGCAACGGCGACATTGTCGGCGGGGGACAGAAGAATGGTGTTCGAGACGTTCACGGGCGGTTTCCTGGGTGATCCTGGGATGCGCGGATTGACACGCGCTTGTTAAGAGTTAATGTCTTTTATCGTGAAAAAACAGTTTTGCGTCAATTGTTTTTTCACGGGCGTTCCGCACGCCTCTGGCTGGCGGCGGCGCTGCAAACAATGGACCGTGCCCCGGCGAAAGCAATTCCTGCTTTTCAGGGTCGTGGGAACGTCATATTGCGCTTCAAGCCGGCCGCCGCAAGCGCCGGCATGAATGGGTCAGGGGATGTCCAAGAGCAACAACGTCTACAAGGACGCCTATAACAGGTGCCTCAGGCTGCTCGACGAAACGCGCAGCCTGCCGTCGGAACCGGAACTGGGCACGCTGCTGGGCGTCAGCCGCACGACCGTGCGCAGCATCCTGGCGCGCATGGAGGAGACCGGGCTGATCGCCTGGAACAAGCGTGCCAAGACAGTGCTGCGCGATCCGCGACCCGACGATTTTTTCCCCGAGGAAGAGACAGACACACTGGCCGAAATCATCGAGCGGTCGTTCATGCGGCGCCTGCTCGCCGGCGGCGCCGAGGCCGGCATGCAGATCAACGAGCTTGAACTGGCGCGCGAGATCGGCGTCGGCACCACCAGCGTGCGCGAGTTCCTGATCCGCTTCTCGCGCTTCGGCCTGATCGAGAAGCGCCGCAACAGCCATTGGGTGCTGAAGGGCTTTACGCGGGCTTTCGCGCTCGAACTGACCGAGATCCGCGAGATGTTCGAACTGCGCTCGGCGGCTGCCTTCGCCGCCCTGCCGCAGGACAGCCCGGTTTGGGCCGATCTCGACCGCCTGGAGGACGAACATCGTCTGCTGGCACGAGAGATCGCCACGCGCTTCAACGCGTTTTCCGAGCTGGACGAGCGCTTCCACCGGCTGATCCACCGGGCCTCGCACAACCGTTTCATCGTCGATTTCTACGACGTCATCGCCATGATCTTCCATTACCACTACCAGTGGAACAAGGCGCAGGAGCGCGAGCGTAACGAAGTCGCGGTCGGCGAGCACCTTGCCTATATCGAGGCGCTCAAATCGCGCGACCTCGGCAAGGTCGACGCCGCCTGCCGCAAGCACCTGAAGTCGGCGCGCCAGACGCTGTTGACCTCCATCCCCTTGCAGAAATCCTGATCGCGCCGCGTTGCCGCAGCATCGAATTGGCGATTTTCGACCTGCCGCTGCCATGATAGGTATCCTTCCAGGAGTTGCTTGAAGAGGCAGATGGCTTGAACCGCCGGGGGAGACGCTGGAGCATGCCGACCGCGCTTGTCGCGGCCTGCCTGCTGCTGCTTCAGTCGGCGCTCGGCGCGTTCGCCTTCGTAACCGGGCCGAATGCCGCGCAGCTCGACGCCTTCGGCAATGTCATCTGTACCCACGACGGTGCCACCCAGCTTCCCGGCGGTGACCAGCACCCGTCGCATCTGCCGGCCTGCTGCGCGCTTGGCTGCAGCATGTTTTCATCCGCCTTTGCGCCGCCGCCCGACGCCGGGCTGGCCCTGGCCAGCCTTGCATTCGAAGCGGTCGCCTTCGTTTTTCCGGTGAGCATCCACCTCGACTTCGCGCGCGAACGCTCGCCGTCGAATCCGCGCGCGCCGCCACTGGTGGCCTGAGCTTGCTCGCCCGGCGGAACCTTTCGCGGGCGCACCCATCCAAAGATCAAACGGCTCGCGACCGGCAACGGCGCGATAATCACTTCATGGAGCAATCATGTCCCATTCTTCCCCCATAGCGGCAGGCACTCTGTTCAGCCGCATTCTGTCCCACGTCCAGGAGCGTCTCGGCACTGCCGTGGTGGCCTTGGCAATCATGCTCGCCGGCGCCCAATCCGTCCTGGCGCATGAGTTCAAGGTCGGCGATATCGAGATCGGCCATCCCTGGTCACGCGCCACGCCGATGGGCGCCAAGGTGGCCGGCGGCTATTTCACCATTACAAACAACGGCAGCGCACCGGACCGGCTGCTGTCGATTTCGTCCGACATCTCGGACAAGGCCGAACTGCATGAGATGGGTGTCAAGGACGGCGTCATGACCATGCGGCCCGTTGTCGGCGGCCTGGAGATTCCACCCGGCGGCAAGGTCGTTTTGGGTCCCGGCAGCTATCATGTGATGTTCATGGATTTGAAGCAGCCACCCAAGCAAGGCGAGATGTTCGCCGCCACGCTGACCTTCGAAAAGGCCGGGACGGTGACGATCAAATTCGCCGTGCAGGCCATTGGCAGCGCGGCGCCCCAAGAAGACAACGACTGAACCGGCCGTCGTACCGATCAGAATTCTAGAGGGACCATCATGAACAAGTATCTTTTGGCGGCCGGGGCGATTCTGGCTTTGGGGACAAATGCCGCCTCCGCGCATATCACACTCGAAACCCAGGAAGCGGCGGTCGGCTCGACTTACAAGGCGGCGCTGCGGGTGCCGCATGGTTGCGACGGCAAGGCGACGACCGCCGTGCGCGTGCAGATCCCGGAAGGGGTGATCGCGGTGAAGCCGATGCCGAAACCCGGCTGGACGCTGCAGACCAAGAAGGGCAAATATGAAAAGTCCTTATCAGCTCTATAGCCAAGCGCTGACCGACGGCGTCAAGGAAGTCGACTGGAGCGGCGGCAATTTGCCGGATGAATTCTATGACGAGTTCATCTTCCGCGCCACGCTGACGGCGGATCTGCCCGTCGGCCAGAAGCTCTATTTCCCAGTGGTGCAGGAATGCGGCGATGCCGTCGACCGCTGGATCGAGATCCCGGCGGCAGGGCAGGATGAAGACGCGCTGGAGACCCCGGCGCCCGGCATCAAGCTCACATCGAAGAAATAGTTTGTCCCCTGGCGCGCTCTGCTTGCCGGAGCGCGCCGCAGCCTCGTGGCCTGGCATGACCGCAACATCTTCCCGGATGGTCGATACCAATAGCAAGCGCGTCGGCCGGATTGCCGGCGGACTGCTGGGCTTGCTCATGGCGGTTATCTTCGTAGCCTCGACCAGCCAGGCCTTTGCCCATGCCGCGCTGATCAAGACCGACCCGGCCGACGGCGCCGTGCTGGCGCAGGCTCCGGCACAGTTCTCACTGACCTTCAGCGAACCGGTTTCGCCCTTGGTGCTGACATTGGTGAAACCCGACGGCACGCCGGTTGGGCTGACATCCTTCCGCCTCACCGACCAGACGCTCGAGATCGACAATCCGCAAGCGCTCAAATCCGGCACGCATGTGCTGAGCTGGCGCGTCATTTCCGCCGACGGCCATCCGGTCGGCGGCTCGCTGCTGTTTTCGATCGGCGCACCAAGCGAACCACCCGCCGTGTCCGAAGCGGTCGACTGGCCGTCGCGGTCGGCGATCTGGATCGGCAAGATCTTTCTCTACATCGGTCTTTTCCTCGGTGTCGGCGGCGCCTTCGCCCTTGCCTGGCTGGCGGGCAACGGACGCGCCGGCCAGCGTTTTGTCGCGGCCGCGATCCTGTGCGGCCTGATGGCGGCACCCCTGTCGCTCGGCTTTCAGGGGCTCGATGCACTCGGAGCACCGCTCTCCCATCTGGCGCAGCCGGTGATCTGGCGGACCGGGCTCGGCACCTCCTTCGGCTGGACGGTGCTGGCCGCCCTGACCGCGCTGGGGCTCGGTTTGCTTTCGTTGGCCGGACCGCGTGTACTCGCCAGGCCATTGGCGCTCGCCGGCCTCCTTGGCGTCGGCGTCGCGCTTGCCGCCAGCGGCCACGCCAGCGCGGCCGAGCCGCAATGGCTGACGCGGCCGATGGTGTTCGTACACGGTATCGGCATTGCCTTCTGGGGCGGCGCGCTGGTGCCGCTCGCTCTCGCGCTGAAGCGCCAGACGCCGGGCGCCGTCGCGTTCCTGCGCCGGTTCTCCTGCGCGATCCTGCCTGTGGTCGCCGTGCTTGCCGCGGCCGGCATCGTGCTTGCCGTCATTCAGGTGCAGACGCCCTCGGCGCTGGCCGGCACCGCCTATGGCCGGCTGCTGCTGGTCAAGTTGGCGCTGCTGGTCTTTCTGTTCACGCTGGCCGCGGTCAATCGCTGGAAACTCACCGCTTCCGCCGAGGCGGGCGCTACGGAGGTGCAGCGCAGGCTCACCCGTTCGATCGGCGTCGAAATGCTAATCGTGCTGGCGATCTTCGGCGTTGCCGCGGGCTGGCGCTTCACGCCGCCCCCACGGGCGCTGGCGATCGCGGCGGCGCAGCCGGTCTCGCTCCACATCCACGCGCTGGAGGCGATGGCAGATCTCAGCATCACGCCAGGCCATGCCGGGCCTGTCGCGGCCTCGATGATCATCATGACCGGCGATTTCGGGCCGCTTGACGCCAAGGAGGTGACGCTGGTGCTGTCGAAGCCCGATTCCGGCATCGAGCCGCTGAAGCGCGCGGCGACGAAGCCCGGCGACGGCAGCTGGCGTGTCGACAACCTCGTCATTCCGGTTCCCGGGCGCTGGACTGTGCGCATCGACATCCTGGTCTCGGATTTCAAGATGGTGAAGATCGAAGCGCCTGTGGACGTCCGGCCGTAGCCGACAGATGTGATTGTTGTCGAACGGCCTGCATTGTGCAACCGCAACACAATTCGGCGAGGCGGTTGACGCGGCCCGAAAGGCCCGTCAATCATCCCGGGAAGAACGGGCATCCGGCAAAATCGCGGGCTCCAACCAACAAGATCCGAAAGCAGGGAAGAAACGATGGAAAAAGCCGAAATCGGCCTGATCGGCCTTGGTACGATGGGCTCCAACCTGGCGCTGAACATCGCCGAGCACGGGCACCGCATTGCCGTCTTCAACCGCACCCGGGCACGCACCGACGCCTTCGTCGAGAATGCCGGCGCGCTGAAGAACATGGTTGTGCCCTGCTACAGCCTGGAAGAACTTGCCGCCGCGATCCGGCCGCCGCGCCCGATCATCATCATGGTGCTGGCCGGCAAACCGGTCGATGAACAGATCGAAGCCTTGCGCGGCGTGCTGTCCGGCAATGACATCGTCATCGATGCCGGCAACGCCAATTTCCGCGATACGATGCGGCGCTTCTCCGAACTGTCCGGCTCGGGCCTGACCTTCATCGGCATGGGCGTGTCCGGCGGCGAGGAGGGCGCGCGCCATGGCCCGTCGATCATGGTCGGCGGCACGGAGGATTCGTGGAAGCGGGTCGAAAAAGTGCTGACCGCCATCTCCGCCAAGTTCAAGGACGAACCCTGTGCCGCCTGGCTCGGCACCGATGGCGCCGGCCACTTCGTCAAGACGATCCACAACGGTATCGAATATGCCGACATGCAGATGATCGCCGAAATCTACGGCATTCTGCGCGATGGCCTGGGCATGGGCCCGAAGGACATCGGCGCGGTGTTCTCCAACTGGAACAAGGGCCGGCTGAACTCCTACCTGATCGAGATCACCGCCAAGGTGCTCGCCGCCGACGATCCCAAGACCGGCAAGCCGGTGGTCGACATCATCCTCGACCGCGCCGGCCAGAAGGGCACCGGCAAATGGTCGGTCATCGAGGCGCAGCAACTCGGCATTCCGGCGACCGCGATCGAGGCGGCCGTGGCGGCCCGTGTGCTGTCGTCGATCAAGGACGAGCGGCTGGCGGCCGAGAAAGCCTATGGCAACATCGGGGTATCGAAGATTTCCGGCGACAAGGATGCGCTGCTGAAAGATCTCGAACTGGCGCTGTTCGCCGGCAAGATCGCGGCTTATGCGCAGGGTTTCGCGGTGATGAGCGGCGCCTCGAAGGAGTTCAACTGGAACCTGCCGATGCCAACCATCGCCAGGATCTGGCGCGCCGGCTGCATCATCCGCTCGCAGATGCTGGATACGATGGCCGAGGCCTTCAGCAGCGGCGGCGCTTCGACCAATCTCTTGATGGCGCCCGCTTTCATCAGCTTGATGCAGGAAGCGCATCCGTCGCTGCGGCGTATCGTGGCGAGGGCTTCCGAGGCCGGTGCGCCGGTGCCGGCGCTGTCTTCCGCACTTGCCTATTTCGACAGCTATCGCCAGGGCCGCGGCACCTCGAACCTGATCCAGGCGCAGCGTGACTTCTTCGGCGCGCATGGCTTCGAACGCATCGGCGAGCAGGGTGCCTTCCACGGTCCGTGGGGCAGTGGCGCTGCCGGTTAGTCCGGGGAGCGATTGTAGGCCAGGACCTCGCCCGGCACGCTGAGACTTTGCAGGGAGCCGGGTGCGGCGCCGCTGATCCAACCGAGCACGGAGCGGGCGAGTTCGGAGCCCGCCAGCCGGAAGTTCTCATTGACGATCAGCAGTTCGGGCCGGAACAGATGCAAAAGGTCCGATGACTGCTTGGAGACGATGTCGACGTCGCGGCCAAGCTTGAGGCCGGCATCCTCGATGCCGGCGACGAGCGCAAGGGTGGCGGCGGCGGCGCTGCTGACAAAGCCGTCCGGCCTGATGTCGCGGCGCATCAACTGCGCGGTCCTCGTCCTGATCTGTTCGATCGAATGGTCGATCGATACGGTGCTGAACGGGATCTCGCTGGCGCCAACCTCGCTCAGCGCATCGGCAAAGCCGTTTACCGTATGGCCGTAATAGGTCAGTCCGACGGGTGGCGTCAGCAAAGCAAGCTTGCGGCGTCCCATGCTCGCAAGGCGCCGTACGGCTTCGACCGCGAAGGCGTGATTGTCGAAATCATGATAGGGGTGGACCAGCCCCATCTCGGTGCGGCCATGCGTGGCAAACGGAATGCCGCGCTCCAGCATGTAGCGGGCCCGGGGATCGTTCGGCTGCGTGCGTGAAATGATGACGCCGTCGGCCGAGCCGGTCTCGACCAGGTAGCGTATCGGGTCGAGCGGATCCTGCGAGCGCGAATAGGGCGTGACGATCAGATGGTAGGGCGTGTCGGCAATGACTTCCGAGACGCCGTAGATGATGTCGGAGACGAAACTCATGATCTCCTGCTCGGTGTTGAGCACGAGGCTGATGACATTGGTCTTGCCGGTTCTGAGCCTGACGCCGGCGCGGTTCGGGCGGTAGCCGATCTGCTTGGCGACGAGCTGGACGCGGCGCCTGGTTTCGGCGCCGATCTCAGGGGCATCCTTCAAGGCGCGCGACACGGTGGTGACGCCCAGCCCGGTCATGAAGGCAAGCGTCTTCAGCGTTGGCCGCTCCTGCGCCGACGCTTCCTCGTTCTTTTCCGTATTCCGTCTGTCCATTCGTCCCGCCCATCAGGCGCATAGCAGCCGCAGGCCGGGTCGGCAATCGCCGTGATTGGCGGCGTGGCATGATTTCAAGCCCGGCAATCCGTCAATATACTGAAACGTTACAGATTGCCAATTGCACCGCGCTGGCGGGCGAATTCGCAGGACGACATGGAGTCGCGAATTCCCTTGAGAATCCAGAGCGAAACGCCGTCTTGGCGACGCTCTTTGCCGGCTTTCACGAACCTTTTCTTATTTTGCACTGCAATTGCTCATATTGCGGCGCACAACGACAAGCTCGCTCGGCAGATTTTATTCGCGACTCGAAAAAATATCGAACGGTCTCCACGCCTGGGGTTGCGTCATCCACGCAATTGCCGTATCGAAAATCTGTAACGTTTCAGATTCTGGGAGGAACCGAAATGCGATACAAACTTTTGACCGCTGCCCTGGCGGCCACGGCAGCGCTGCAGTTCGCCGGCCCGGCCGCCGCGACGGATCTGGAAGTCACTCATTGGTGGACTTCCGGCGGCGAGGCGGCGGCGGTTGCGGAACTCGCCAAGGCATTCGACGCCACCGGCAACCACTGGGTCGACGGCGCCATTGCCGGCTCCGGCGGCACGGCACGGCCGATCATGATCAGCCGGATCACCGGCGGCGACCCGATGGGCGCCACCCAGTTCAATCACGGCCGGCAAGCGGAAGAACTGGTGCAGGCCGGCCTGATGCGCGACCTGACCGATGTCGCCACCAAGGGCAAGTGGACAGAGGTCGTACGACCGAAGAGCCTGCTCGACAGCTGCACCATCGGCGGCAAGATTTATTGCGTACCCGTCAACATCCACTCCTGGCAGTGGCTGTGGCTCTCGAACGAGGCCTTCCAGAAGGCCGGCGTGCCGGTGCCAAAGGACTGGAATGAGTATGTGGCCGCCGCCCCGGCGCTCGAGAAGGCAGGCATCGTGCCGCTGGCGGTGGGCGGGCAGGCCTGGCAGTCGTCCGGCGCCTTCGACGTGCTGCTTGCAGCGGTCGGCGGCACCGACACCTTCCTCAAGGTCTACAAGGACAAGGACGCCAAGTTCGCAGCCGGCCCCGAAGTCGCCAAGGTGTTCAAGGCGGCCGACGATGCGCGCAAGATGGCCAAGAACACCAATGTGCAGGACTGGAACCAGGCCACCAACATGGTTATCACCGGCAAGGCCGGCGGCCAGATCATGGGTGACTGGGCGCAGGGCGAGTTCCAGGTTGCCGGCAAGACTGCCGGCAAGGACTATACCTGTCTTCCCGGCCTTGGCCTGAACGAGGTGATCGCCACGGGTGGTGATGCCTTCTATTTCCCGGTGCTCAAGGATGCCGACAAGTCAAAGGCGCAGGAAGTCCTGGCCGAAACCTTGCTCGATCCCAAGACCCAGGTCGCCTTCAATCTCAAGAAGGGCTCGCTGCCGGTGCGTGGCGACGTCGACCTTAACGCTGCCAATGACTGCATGAAGAAGGGTCTCGCCATCCTGGCCAAGGGTGCCGTGATCCCATGGACCGATCAGCTGCTTTCGCAAGACAGCCAGAAGCAGAAGGAGGACCTGTTCTCCGAGTTCTTCGCCAAGCCCGAGATGACCGTGGAAGAGGCGCAGAAGCGCTTCGCCGACATCATCGCCACGGCGGACTGATACCGCCGGCAACTCCCTTCCTCCCGGTCTGGTGAACTCCAGGGC
>NZ_VFTA01000031.1:0-76554 GCF_007003935.1 Mesorhizobium sp. WSM4310 | reverse complement strand
GGTTTGGGGGGACTCGGGGGGTGGCCCGTCGCACCAATAATGTCTGAGTCCGATGATGGTTCCGTGACTGCGTCACTTTTTTAAGAAATATTTGACGCAGCCTGCTGCGAGCGGGCTGTCAGCCAGTCGCGGCCTGCATGGGCGAACACCGCGCAGAGCACGATGGCGCCACCGACCATACTGGCGAGAGGCGGTATCTCGGCCAGGAAAAGAAAGGCAAACAGGATCGCGAACGGCACTTCCGCCGAGCCGAGCAAGCCGGATTCGGGCGCCGGGATGAGCCGTGCGCCTTCCGTCCAGAGGATCGACGACAATGCGAAGGATGCTCCGAAGGTGACGAGCAGAACGGCGTCCCTTGCCGAAACCGCCAGGGGATCGGTGACGAACCAGCCGAATATGAACAGCAGGAAGGCTGAAACCGCGCCGGCCCACACAACGGGCGTGTCACGGAAGGCGCGCACCATGATCATGTAGAGCGCGCTGCCGGCCGTCATCAGCAGCGCCAGGCCATCGCCGAACAGATTGCCGGTGCCGAAGCCCGACCAGATCATGATGGCCACGCCGCACAACGATACGGCGGCCGCAAGCATCGTTTGCAGGCGGAAAGGCTCGCGCACCAGCACCCAGGCCAGCAGGGCAGCAATGAAGGGCGACGTCGCATAGATGACCGCGACATTGGCGACATAGGTGAATTTGAACGCCGAGATGAAGGCGATACTGGCCAGCGCTCCTTCCACTGCCAGCAGCCAGCCGCGCCAGCCAAGCCGCAGCGTGCCGCGGTTGCCCGAGCGGTGACGGCGCCACAGCACATAGAGGCTGATCAGAATCGAGCCGACAAAGCCGCGCCAGCAGGTGATGGTCAGCGGATCGGCGTGGATCGACTTGGTCAAGACGCCGGTCAGGCCGAACACCGCGGCAGATGACGACACCAATATGATGCCAAGTGTACGTTCGGAGGCTTCGGGTTTGGCAGCTGCGACGTCAGTCATGCCGACAACCTACCCCGTCCGGTCCTGACATCGTAGGGTCAGCAGTGAGTGTCATCCCCATCACAGCCGCTTGCGGAAATGCTCGCCGCCGACGATCAGCAGCCCGGCGGCGATGATCAGGGAGGCACCCAGAAACACTTCGCGGCGCGGCACGTCGCCCCAGATCGCGAAGCCGAGCGCGAACGCCCATAACAGCGAACTATATTCGAGAGGCGCGAGGATCGATGCCGGCGTGCGCTTCATGCCTTCGAAGAGGAGATATTGCGCCAGACCGCCAAGCGCGCCGACGCTGGCGAGAAGCAGCAACTGGGCCAGATCAGGCGTATGCCACCACAACAGCGCCGGCACCGTCGAAAACACCAGGAAATAGAAATTGTTGAGGAGAAGCTGGATCATAGAGCGCTCGGCAAGCGCGGTCTTGCGCAGGAGCACGATGGCGATGGCCCACAATAGGGCGGCCGCCAGCACCAGCAGCACCGGCACGGACAGGCCGAGATGGGTCGGGTCGCAAGCGACGAAGACGCCGGCAAAACCGATCAAAACCGCCAGCCAGCGCGACATCGGCACCTTTTCCCCGAGCAGGAACACCGAAAACACGGTGACGATGATCGGCGCTGCGTAGTAGACGGTGGTCAGCTCGGCGAGTTGCAGGCTGCGCGCGGCGTTGTAGTAACAGAGCCAGGCGGCTAGCGTGAACGCGCTGCGCACCAGCATCGGCCGCACGATCTGCGAGCGCACCGTGTCGGCAAACAGCTGTGGCCCGCCGATCGCCGCGCAGGCGCCTAGAATGGTGATGCTGCGGAAGAACATGATCTGCCAGACCGTCATTCCGGTAACCAGCAGCTTGATCGAGGCGTCCTGCGTCGAAAATAGGAGATAGGCAGCACCGGTCAGCAGGATTCCGGCGAGAACCCTTTCGCGTGTTTCGAGAATGGCGACATCGGCCATAAGGCGCGGACCAAAGGTGCGGGAAGCGACAGGAATAGCTTGAGGAACTCTGCGAAATCAGGCCTCGGCTCCCAGCTATACGGGTGAAAGCCGACACAGCGCTACGCCAGCCCTGAGCTTGCATTGGGGCAGGGATTGCTTGCTTCCAGGACGCGATCGGCACTTATATCTGATATCTGACGAAGCCATGCTGCTCGCTGGCCGCAAAGCGAAAGAGGCAACGAAAATGGATGCAACCGCACTCAAGGCCATGCAGGCGCCGCTGAAGCAGGCTTACCGCGACGACGCCTCGCAGGCACTGATCACGCTGAGAGCGAAGGGCTCGATCGACGATCAGTCGGTGGCCTGCAAGGTCGAGACGGGCAGGGCGACCGCCATCGCCGGCCTGCATCCGGCAACCGGCGGCTCGGGGCTCGAACTCTGCTCCGGCGACATGCTGCTGGAAGCACTGGTGGCCTGCGCCGGGGTGACGTTGAAGGCAGTGGCGACGGCGCTCGAGTTCAAGCTCGGCGCCGCCACGGTGGAAGCCGAAGGCGATCTCGATTTTCGCGGCACGCTCGGTGTCGCCAAGGACGCGCCGGTCGGTTTTCGTGCCATCCGGCTCAATTTCGCTCTCGACACGGATGAACCGCAGGAGCGCATCGATGCACTGCTGAAGCTGACCGAGCGCTATTGCGTGGTGTTCCAGACCATCAGCCAGAAGCCGGAATTGACAGTGAGTGCCCGGCGCTGAAATCAGAAGGCCCGCGGCAAGCGGCCGCGGGCCCTATTGCATCAAATCCCTACTGCGCGGCCGGTTCCTCGGCATCGCCCTCGTCGGTGAAGGGCGAGGCGCTCGGCACGCACTGCACCGACCAGCCCGCCGGTGTCGGCTGCTTCTGATATTCGGTGATGGCGGCGGTGCACTGTTCGCGCTTGTCGAAGGTACTGGGCAGCACCACCATGCCGCCCTGTGGGCCGGCGATTACCAGATACCAGACCAATGCTGCGGTGGTAGCCATGGGAGTTTCCTTGTTCTGCCCAGTTTGGGCTCTCGCTGTTGTGGGAGTCGCTACGATCCTAACAACTCCGGGGAAATGACGAAAGGATGACCGCCGCGCAGCTTTTCCCCCTCAGATCACAGCCGCGTGATGATGTGGCGGATCTCTGAGTAGGGTTTGCGACCTACGCTGCTCAGTTGGTTGCAAAGCAGTAAAACAACCCGTCGCCGCCAGTACCCTTCAGGGCCTCCTGGCTGCGGCCGTCGCGTGAGGCATGCGAGGAATTCCACGACTTTGCCGCCGCCGAATCGTCGAGCCCGGTGCGGTCGTGGTGACCCATCATCGCCGCCCCTTCGGCGCCGCTCATCGTCCAGTCGCCGCAGGTCTGGTCGGCGATCCTGGTGCCGTCGGGCTTCGACCCGGTCAGCATGTCATGCCGGTTCGGCGTGTCGCCGCGGCCATTGACCACTTCGCCCTTTTCGTCGAGCGCCGTCTGTTTGGCGATGCCGTTGGCGTCGCTGTGCAACGAAGCGACATCGTCGGCGATCTTGACGCCCTCGGCGTTGAACCAAGGACCCTTGCCGATGCGGTCGCGGGCATCCTCGGCGCTGGTCGACAGATAGGCATGCCAGCTCTTGCCGGTGACGCCGGCGGCTTCGGCCAGCGAAGCACAATGCGCGTCGGCACCCTTCAGGCCGCCGAGATCGGCGCCCTTGCCGGAGCCGACACTGGTGATGAAGAAACTCATCTTGGCATCTTGCGAGACGGCCACACCTGATGTCGCGCCGAGAGCGGCCACAAAGGCAGTAGCGGCAACGAGAAGAAGTCTGCGCATATCGATCCTCCGGTTTCGAATGTCCTACGTTCGAAGAACGTAGCCGGAGGGTCTTTTAATCCCTGACATAGGCCACCAAGCGGTCCGGGAGCCGTCAAACCAAGGTGTGAATTTATTCGGGCTGCCTGTAAGCGACGAAGCGGTTGTGCTTGGCCTGGAAGATCAGCCCGGTCTCTTTCAGCTCCGGGCTGGCCAACGGCACGATGCGCTTGGCGATCTCTGAAGGATGCGGCAGCGTCTCCGGATCCTCGCCGGGCACGGCCTGGGCCCGCATGGCGGTGCGCGTGGCGCCCGGGTCGGCGGCATTGACGCGCAGCGGCAGGCTTTGCGTCTCATGCGCCCAGGAGCGCATCATGGTCTCGACCGCCGCCTTCGATGCCGCGTAGGGCGCCCAGAAGGCGCGCGCCGAATGCGCCGCGTTGGACGACAGGATGATGGCCCGGCCGGCATCGGAAAGCCTGAGCAGCGGGTCGACCGAGCGGATCAGCCGCCAGGTCGAGGTGACGTTGATGGTCATCACCTTTTCGAAGGTCTTGGCCTCGACATGGCCGATCGGCGAGATGACGCCGAGCACGCCGGCATTGGCGACGAGGATGTCGAGCTTGCCCCAGCGCTCATGGATGGCGCCGCCCAGCCGGTCGATGCCGGCCATGTCGGCGAGGTCGAGCGGCACCAGCGTCGCCTGGCCGCCGGCCGCCTTGATCTGGTCGTCGAGCTCCTCCAGCCCACCGACCGTGCGCGCAACCGCGATGACATGCGCACCGGCGGCGGCCAGTTCCCTGGCGATGAAATAGCCGATGCCGCGCGAGGCGCCGGTGACGACCGCGACGCGGCCGGTAAGGTCGAGGGTCATGCGAGAATTTCCGTAAGGTCTGGCCTACGCCCCACTGTTCGCCAGCAGCGACAGCGTGCGCACATTGTCGTGGCCTTCGAAGTCGAGCAGGCGGGTCGGATACTGGCCGGTGAAGCAGGCGTCGCAGAACTGCGGTTGCTCATCGTTGCGGCTGGCCTCGCCGACGGCGCGGTAGAGGCCGTTGATGGAGAGGAAGCCGAGCGAATCGACACGGATGAATTCGGCCATCTCTTCCACCGACATGCGCGAAGCCAGGAGCTTCGATTTCTCCGGCGTGTCGACGCCGTAGAAGCAGGATGCGCTGGTCGGCGGCGAAGCGATGCGCATATGCACTTCCCGGGCGCCGGCGTCGCGCACCATCTGCACGATCTTCTGGCTGGTGGTGCCGCGCACGATCGAATCGTCGACCAGCACCACGCGCTTGCCCTCGATCATGCGGCGGTTGGCGTTGTGCTTCAGCTTGACGCCCATGTGGCGGATCGAATCACCGGGCTGGATGAAGGTACGGCCGACATAGTGGTTGCGGATGATGCCGAGCTCGAACGGAATACCGGCCGCCTGGCTGAAGCCGATCGCCGCCGGCGTGCCGGAATCCGGCACCGGCACGACGATGTCGGCCTCGACCGGGTTTTCCTGTGCCAGCTCGGCGCCGATGCGCTTGCGCACCTCGTAGACGTTGCGGCCTTCGACCGAAGAATCCGGCCGGGCGAAATAGACGTATTCGAAGATGCAGAAGCGGGTCTTCTGCGGCTCGAACGGGAACAGGCTTTCAATGCCCTTGGAGGTGACGACGACCATCTCGCCGGGTTTCAGGTCGCGCACGAAACGCGCGCCGATAATGTCGAGCGCGCAGGTCTCGGAAGCGAGGATCCAGGCGCCGTCGAGGTCGCCCAGCACCAGCGGGCGGATGCCGAGCGGATCGCGGCAGCCGATCATCTTCTTGGCCGTCATCGCCACCAGCGAGAAGGCGCCTTCGACCTGCCGTACGGCGTCGATGAAGCGCGAGTTGAGGTCGCGTTCCTTGCTGGTCGCAACCAGATGCAGAAGCGTCTCGGTGTCGGAGGTCGAGGAGAAGATCGCGCCCTGCTTCTGCAGCGCGCGCTGCACCGTCATGGCGTTGGTCAAATTGCCATTGTGGGCGACAGCGAAGCCGCCATCGGCCAACTCGGCGAAGAAGGGTTGGATGTTGCGCATGCCAGCGCCGCCTGTCGTGGCGTAGCGCGTATGGCCGATGGCGCGGTTACCTTGCAGGCTGTCGATGACGCGCTGTTTCGTGAAAGTGTCGCCGATCAGGCCGACATGGCGTTCGACATGGAACTGGCTGCCGTCATAGGAAACGATGCCTGCCGCTTCCTGGCCCCGATGCTGCAGCGCATGCAGGCCGAGAGTGACGATTGCCGCTGCGTCCTGCCGGCCGAAGATGCCGAACACACCGCATTCGTCGTGGAAATGGTCGTCGGCCTCGGCGGAAAGCACGTCGTCTGCGTCTGCCATCTTAAGCTCCGCTAAAATCGCCATATAATGCGGGTTCGCGTCGAAAGCAACGCGCGCCGTGCAGTCGTTCACACCATCGTCTGTTCAGGCGCCCTTTCGGGGGTCAGTTTGCCGGTGCTGCCGGTGCTGGCTTGGCTGCGTTGTCCGCGGGACCAGCGTCATTGTCGTCCGGGGCCGGCGCATTTGCATCGTCACCTGTTGCCGGCACATCCGCCGCTGGCGCATCCGGGGCGGCCGGAGTCTCGCCACCCGCTTTCGGGCTGAGCTTCTTGAGGATTGCGTTTTCGGTGTCGGCGGGCAGCAGGTTCTCGATCTTGGCGCCGATCGATTCCAGCAATGGCCGTGATTTGGCGTCGGTCACCCAGGCCGGGGCCTTGGCGCCGGCCAGCCAGTTGAAGAACAAAAGCGCCACCGCGACGACCAGGATGCCGCGCGCGGCGCCGTAGAGGAAACCGAGCGTGCGGTCGAGTGCGCCGATGCGCGAATCGATGATCCAGTCGGCGAGCTTCATGGTGATGACGGAGACGACGATCAGCGCGACGATGAAGACGACGCCGGCGGAGGCCGCCATGGCGATCTTCTCATTCTCGATGTAGGGCTTCAGATAGGGCAGGACCGGCTTGTAGAAGAAGAAAGCCGCCGCCGCTGCCGCCGCCCACGAGACGACCGATAGGACTTCGCGGGAAAAGCCGCGAACCATGGCGAGCATCGCCGAGACCAGGGTGAAGCCGACCAGGATTCCGTCAAGCAGCGTAATCGGCATGTCTTTCGCCCCGCTCCGATCTCTTTTTCACGGCTCGGCGAGCCGTGTCATTCTTCTTCGTCCACGCGGCTTCGACGTGAGCCGGCTATGCGCGCGACGAGGTCGGCAAGCTCGGTGGGCTGGAAAGCACCGGCCCCGATCCCTCCGGCAAGTTCCTCGCTGCCCAAGGGCAGAACCGCGCTACCAAAACCCAGCTTTTCGGCTTCCTTGAGGCGCTGCTGCGCATGCGCAACCGGCCTCACGGCACCCGACAGGCTGATTTCGCCGAAATAGACGCAATCGGCGGGAAGGGCAAGACCGGTGAGCGAGGAAACCAGTGCGGCGGCGACCGCCAGATCGGCCGCCGGCTCGCTGATGCGGTAGCCGCCGGCGACGTTGAGATAGACGTCGTGCTGGCCGAAGCGAACGCCGCAATGCGCCTCCAGCACCGCCAGCACCATCGACAGTCGCGCACCGTCCCAGCCGACTACTGCCCGGCGCGGCGTGCCGAGCGAGGATTGTGCCACCAGCGCCTGGATCTCGACCAGAACCGGCCTTGTGCCTTCCATGCCGGCGAAAACGGCGGCACCCGGCGATTTGGCATGCCGCTCGCCGAGAAACAGCTCCGACGGGTTGGAGACTTCGCGCAGACCCTTGTCCGACATTTCGAAGACGCCGATCTCGTCGGTCGGCCCGAAGCGGTTCTTCACCGTGCGCAGGATGCGGTAATGGTGGCCGCCTTCGCCCTCGAAATAGAGCACACCGTCGACCATGTGCTCGACCACGCGCGGGCCGGCGATCTGGCCTTCCTTGGTGACATGGCCGACCAGCACGATCGCGGCACCCGTGGATTTCGCATAACGGATCATCGCCTGGGCGGCGGCGCGCACCTGGGTAACCGTGCCCGGCGCCGAATCGGCAAGGTCGGTCCACAGCGTCTGGATCGAATCGAGAATGACCAGGTCCGGCCGCTTGCCGTCGGCGATCGTGGCAAGGATGTCCTCGACATTGGTCTCGGCCGCCAGTTCCACCGGCGTGTCGGCGACGCCGAGCCGCTGCGCCCTCAGCCTGATCTGAGCGACGGCTTCTTCGCCCGAGACATAGACGATGCGGTGGCCTCGCGACGCCAGCGCAGCGGCAGCCTGGGTGAGCAGCGTCGACTTGCCGATGCCGGGATCACCACCGACCAGAAGTGCGGAGCCGCGCACGAAGCCGCCGCCGGTGGCGCGGTCGAGTTCGCCGATGCCGGAGATGATGCGCGGCGCGTCCTCGATGTCGCCGGAAAGGGTGGTCAGCACCACCGCGCGGCCCTTGCGGGCATTGCGCGTATTGGCGGGCCCCGAGCCGATGCCGCCGGAGGTTCCTTCCTCGACCAGCGTGTTCCATTCGCCGCAGGCATCGCATTTGCCGGCCCAGCGCTGATGCACCGATCCGCAATTCTGGCAGATGAACTGGACGCGCGATTTGGCCATCAGCTGTGGCCTGCCGTCGGATACGCGCACAAAGGTGCTGGAAGGGTCGAGGCCTGTCTCAAAAGGTCACTCAAACCTCTCCGCAATATGATGCTCTTCCGCCAGATCGGAGAAGCGGGTGAATTCGCCGTGGAAGGCGAGCGTCACCGAGCCTGTCGGGCCGTGGCGCTGCTTGGCGACGATCACCTCGGCCTTGCCGCGCATCTCGTTCATCTCGTTTTCCCACTTGACGTATTCCTCGGTGCCAAGCTTCGGCTCGCGGTTCTTGAGGTAATACTCCTCGCGGTAGACGAACATCACGACGTCCGCGTCCTGCTCGATCGAACCGGATTCACGCAAGTCGGAGAGCTGCGGGCGTTTGTCTTCGCGGCTTTCGACCTGACGCGACAGCTGCGACAGCGCGATGATTGGCACGGCCAGTTCCTTTGCCAGCGCCTTCAGGCCCGTGGTGATCTCGGTGATTTCCTGCACGCGGTTCTGCGAGGCCCTGGCGGATGAACCCTGCATCAGCTGGATATAGTCGATGACGATCAGGTCGAGGCCGCGCTGGCGCTTCAGGCGACGCGCGCGGGCAGACAGCTGCGCAATGGAAATACCACCGGTCTGGTCGATGAAAAGCGGGATCTTCTGCATGGTCTGCGAACAGGCGACCAGCTTTTCGAAGTCCATTTCGCTGATTTCGCCGCGACGGATCTTTGACGACGAGATTTCAGTCTGCTCGGAAATGATACGGGTCGCCAGCTGTTCGGACGACATTTCGAGCGAAAAGAAGCCGACCACGCCGCCATTGGCCGCCTTGAACGATCCGTCCGCCTGCTGCGCCGGCACATAGGCCTCGGCGATGTTGAAGGCGATGTTGGTGGCGAGCGACGTCTTGCCCATGCCCGGGCGTCCCGCAAGCACGATCAAATCGGACGATTGCAGGCCGCCCATGCGGCGGTCGAGATCGCGCATGCCGGTGGCAAGACCCGACAGATGGCCGTCGCGCATATAGGCGGCATTGGCCATGTCGACGGCGGTCTTGACCGCGTCGGTGAAGCTCTCGAAGCCGCCATCGTAGCGGCCGGTTTCGGCCAGTTCGAACAGGCGGCGCTCGGCGTCCTCGATCTGCTCGGAAGGCGACATGTCGACCGGCGCATCATAGGCGATGTTGACCATGTCCTCGCCGACGGTGATCAGCGCGCGGCGCGTGGCAAGGTCGTAGATGGCACGGCCATAGTCAGTGGCGTTGACGACGGTGACGGCTTCGACCGCCAGACGCACGATATATTGTGCCACCGTCATGTCGCCGACCTTCTCGTCGGCCGGCAGAAAGGTCTTCAAGGTGATCGGCGTCGCCACCTTGCCCATGCGGATGAGCTCGGCCGCGATCTCGAAGATCCTGCGATGCAGGGGTTCGTAGAAATGGCCCGGCTTCAGGAAGTCGGAGACGCGGTAGAAGGCATCGTTGTTGACGAGGATCGCGCCGAGCAGCGCCTGCTCGGCCTCGATATTGTTCGGTGCCTCGCGATAGAGCGGTTGCTCCGCCACGCCGAATTTCCGCGCTGCCTCTGCCATGATATCCCCGATTTCAAACCCGATCAGTCGCTAGCAGAGGCGATTGATGAGGCATAAACAAACTTTGACTTATCCCGCTTGTGCACACGATTCACAGCGTCGAAAAAATTTGTGCGCGCAGGGTACGAAATTCGATTGACGAATCGAGTGTGGAAGATACCGGCGCGGAAAGAACAAAACAAGAAAATTCCGATGCTTGTCCAACCGGAATCGCCGGACTGGAGCCGCCCAAGTCGCGACATGATGAATCGCTGTTCGGCCGGCTGGCGGGCGAGTTCGAGAGCCTGTCGATAGGAGGCTCTCGCTGCCTCTGTCAGGCCAAGCCGCCGCTGCATATCGGCCCGCGCCGCATGTGCCAGATGGTAGCCATCGAGGCCGCCTTGTGCCATCACGATCTTCGATCGCCGCCAGACCGGCTTGCGGCCCGTCGCGCATGCCAAGGGGCGGCGGCACGGTTCAGCGTGACCACCGGAGAGGGGGCGACGCACCTCAGCACGTCGTAAACCGGGTCGTGCCGAATTCCTTCAGCACCGATGCCGCCTCGGTGACATGCCTGCGATAGGTTTCCTTGCTGGCGGCGGGCACGGCGGCGACAAATCCTGCGATATAGTTCACTGTCTTTCTCCTGTTGGCTGATGCTGCTTGACGCTTTGGCTTCCCGGAAGCTCCGAGAACGCCAATGGTCGAACGGCCCAGCCTGGATTCGACATGGCTGCGAAATTTTTCTTGGGCGGCGTTGTCTGAATGCCGTGGCGGTCTATTCGGACGCCAGCCTGTCGCCCCAGTCCAGCCGCCGGGCCAGCTTGAAGTCCGCGCCGTCACGCTTGGTGAACAGTTGCTCCGTGGCCGTGCCGTCATCCTGGCAAAGCTTGAGCAGAACCTTGCCCGAACCGGATTTCGGCGGTGCGATGACCCGCGCGGCGTGCGAGGCGGCCGGCTGGCGCGACGCGGCGACAAAGATGAATTTCTCGTCTTCCCACGGTACATCGGCGTCCTTGGCCAGCCGGTGCAGGCGCGAGCGGGCGACGCGACGGGAAAAGTGGCACCAGTCGGGCGGGGTAAGCGGGCAGGGCGCCTCGTGCGGACAAGGCGCCAGCAGATGTGCCCCGGCGGCGATCAACTGCGCGCGCACCGCCAGAATGCGCTGCCAGCCCGCCGGCGTGCCCGGCTCGACGATCAGCAATGTGTCTGTCGTCAGCTGCCACAGCCGGTCGACCATTTTGGGCAACGATGCCGGCACGATCTCGTCCAGCACATAGGCGCAGGTCACGAGGTCCGCCGGCCGAAGGTCGGCAAGGTCCGTTGTGACGTCGCCGGCACGCCAGACGGTTCGGGTTGTGATGGCATCGGCGGCAAGCGTCTCGCCGACCTTGCGCACGGCCGCACTCGCCTCCAGCAAGACCGCCTGTTCGAGGTCGGGCCAGAGATCGTTGGTGGCCCAAAGCACCGTACCAGGGCCGGCGCCGGCATCGAGCAGGGTTTTCGGCTCGAAGTCCGGCCGGGTCGCGTTCAGTGCGTCGAGACTGGCGCGGACCGCGGCATAGGTCGCCGGCAGCCGCGTCGCCAGATAGGCTTTGACCGCCATGTCCTGCGCCATGTGCAGGCGGCCGTCGCGCAGTTCCGCACGGTAGCGCTCCGACAGGGTTTTCGCCGCTTGCTTCAGCTCAAGCAGAGGGATTTTTTCCAGGATGCGATCGACGGCTTGTCGAAGAGGGGCCGGCAGTTCCAACGCTATGCTCCTCGCGGTGCGAGCACGATGAGCGACGCGCCGGCTATGCAGAGTGCGGCGCCAGCAACATCCCAGCGGTCGGGCCGCACGCCTTCCACCAGCCACAGCCAGGCAAGCGAGGCAGCGATGTAGATGCCGCCATAAGCAGCATAGGCGCGGCCTGCGGCATTAGTGTCGACCAGCGCCAGAAGCCAGGCGAACAAAAGCAGCGAGACGAAGCCTGGCGCCAGCCACAAGGGCGATCTTTCCAGCCGCCACCAGGCCCATACCGAAAAGCAGCCGGCTATCTCGGCGAGCGCCGCGGCGGCATAGAGGAGGTAAGTCATGAAAAAGGCCTCGCGACGATCACAAGGCCTTTTTCAGGGCAGGGGCCGGGAATGGCAAGCGCCAATGGCGAACGGCGTGCCTACTCCGCAACCTTGCGGCGGCGGGCGGGCTTGACTGGCTTCTCGACGGGAGCCGCCTCGCGGCGGCCCAAGTCACGCATCTCCAAGGCCTTTTCGCATTTGGCCATGTAGTCGCGGGTCATCGGCAGCGTGTCGTTCTTCTTGGCGATCTGGAACTGGAAGATGACCAGGTCCTGCCAGCGGAAGGCGGCTTCCGAAGCGGCCAGATAGAATTCCCACATGCGGCAGAAGCGTTCGTCGTAGATGGCCTTGGCCTTGTCGCGGTTGGCGGCGAAGCGCTGGCCCCAGTGCTTCAGCGTGTCGGCATAGTGGAGGCGCAGGATTTCGATGTCGGTGACGACAAGGCCCGACTTCTCGATCGCCGGCATGACCTCCGAGAGCGCGGGGATATAGCCGCCGGGGAAGATGTATTTGCGGACGAAGGCGCTGGTCGCCCACGGAACACCCGACCGGCCGATCGTGTGCAGCAGCATGACGCCATCGGGCTTCAGCAGCGTTGCCGCCTTGTCGAAGAAGGTGCGGAAGTGGTTGACGCCGACATGTTCGAACATGCCGACCGAAACGATGCGGTCGAAGCGTTCGTTGAGTTCGCGATAATCCTTCAGCTCGAAATGGACGTGGCTTTCCAGGCCTTGCGCATGCGCCCGGTCGGTGGCTACGCCATGCTGTTCGGTCGACAGCGTCACGCCCTGGACGTCGACGTCGAACGCCTTGGCCAGATAGAGGCCGAGCCCGCCCCAGCCGGAGCCGATGTCGAGCACGGTCTGGCCGGCCTTCAGCCTGAGCTTGGCAGCGATATGGCGCTTCTTGGCGGCCTGCGCCTCTTCCAGCGTCATGTCAGGCTGTTCGAAATAGGCACAGGAATACTGCATGTCCTCATCGAGGAAGAGCCGGTAGAGATCGCCCGACAGATCGTAGTGGCGCTGCACGTTGCGGCGCGAACGCGAGGCGGTGTTGATCTGCTGCAGGCGGCGGAAGGCGTGGCGCAAGCCTTCGATGGCTTTCGACCAGGTCGCGTCGATGCCGCCGCTGCCCATGTTCTGGAAGGCGATCCGCATCAGCCCCAGCACGCCGCCTTCGAGGATGTCGAGTTCGCCCTCCATGTAGGATTCGGGCACCGCCAGCATCGGATCGAAGGTGATGGCGCGTTCGGCATGCCGGGTCTTGATATGCATGTGCACCGGCTCGCCGCTGCCGTCGCCGAAGATGACTGTCGAGCCCTTTGGCCCGGTTACCTTGAGATTGCCCGTGCGCACCAGGCGGTCGAGAACGCGCTTCAGCAGAATGTTCATAACCAAGTGTCCCCTCACGGTCAGACTGGCTGCCTTAATTCTGCAACAATATATGGGGGTTCGAAAAGTTCCTTTTGGCACAAAAATGCCCGGGCGAGAGGCCCGGGCATTGGTCCAGAACGGCTGGATTACGACAAAGTGATCGGAGCGCTGCTCCCTCGCTTGCCGTACGCGATCAGGCGTTGTCTTCGCCGCCGTCGAACTCGGCATTCGGATCGAAGAAGTTTTCCGGCCGTGCATTGTCGTTGATGTCGTCGCCATAGATGGCTTCGGCGGTGGTCAGCGTCTCGCCCTTGGCCTGGCGCTCGGCTTCGTCGGCCGTGCGGGCGATGTTGAGCGTGACGGTGACTTCGACTTCCGGATGCAGCGCGATCGCCACATTGGTGAGACCGATGGTCTTGATCGGCTGGTTGAGCAGGATCTGGTTGCGGTTGACCGAAAAACCTTCCGCCGTCAGCAGCTCGGCGATGTCGCGCGTCGACACCGAGCCGTAGAGCTGGCCGGTTTCACCGGCGGAGCGAACGGCGATGAAGCTCTTGCCGTCGAGCTTTTCGGCAACCTGGCTGGCTTCCGACTTGCGCTCGAGATTGCGGGCTTCGAGCTGGGCGCGCTGGCCTTCGAACTTCTTCTTGTTGGCTTCGTTGGCGCGCAGCGCCTTGCCCTGCGGCAGCAGGAAATTACGGGCAAAGCCGTCCTTGACCTTGACGGTATCGCCCATCTGGCCGAGGCGGGAAACGCGTTCGAGAAGAATGACTTCCATGGTTTTGTTCCTTTTGTTTGGCGTCCCTCCATGAAGGCAGGCGCCGAATTCTCTGGAACAGGTCAGGAAGCTTGAGCGCCTTGAGCGCCGGTGTCGCTGTCCTGCCTGTCGCGGCAGTTAGAGGCCTTGACCTCAACTCGGGATTTGATGGCTGAACCGGTCATGCCCGTCATGGCCGGCGAAAGGAACGGGCGGCGAACCGCCCGTTCGGAAGAATTAGCGGACCACGTAGGGCAGCAGGCCGAGGAAGCGGGCGCGCTTGATCGCCTTGGCGAGCTCACGCTGCTTCTTCTGGCTGACGGCGGTGATGCGCGACGGCACGATCTTGCCGCGCTCGGAAATGTAGCGCTGCAGCAGACGCACGTCCTTGTAGTCGATCTTGGGCGCGTTGGCGCCGGAGAACGGGCAGGTCTTGCGGCGACGATGGAACGGGCGCCGGGTCGGGATCTGGTTGATGTCGACCATTATTCTGCACCCCCTTCAAAGCCTTCGCGCGGACGGCGCGGACCACGATCGCCACCGGCGTCGCCAAACGAACGCGGCGGACGATCGCCACGGTCGCCGCGATCACGGTCGCCGAACGAACGCGGGCCACGATCGCCACGGTCGCGGTCGCCGAAGCTGCCGCGCTCGGAGCGCTCTTCGCGCTTCTGCATCATGGCCGACGGACCTTCCTCGTGCGCCTCGACCTTGATGGTCAGGAAACGCAGGACGTCCTCGGACAGACCCATCTGGCGCTCCATTTCGTTGAGCGCTGCCGGCGGGCAGTTGAGGTCCATGAGCGTGTAGTAGGCCTTCCGGTTCTTGTTGACCCGGTAGGTGAGGGACTTCAGTCCCCAGTTCTCGACCCGGCCGACGGACCCGCCATTCGCGGAGATGACACCCTTGTACTGTTCGACAAGCGCATCGACCTGCTGCTGCGAGAGGTCCTGCCGGGCAAGAAACACATGTTCGTAAAGAGCCATTATGTCTTCGTGCCTTTCTTCGTTTCTCTCCCGGTTCCCGGCGGCAAAAGCCTCTGCAACTTCTCTGACCCGCCTGTCCCGGTTAAAGGGGCGGGGAAGAAAGGAGCATGACGAGACGGTCGAGAGCGGAGACACGGGAGGCGGAAGCACTTCTGGCTTCACACGAAGGCTTTGATAAAACCTCCGGCCCTCCGTTCAGCCCCCAGCTGGGACCGGCAGATTGGCGGCGTCTATATAGCAATCCACTGATAAGGCAAGGGCAAGCGGCGGTCCCGATGTCGCAGGGCGCCGGAAAATCAGGCGGCAGCGCCGGAATGGCCTGGTGATTCCGGCAACCGGCCCTTAACCACAGTGTCAGGTTGTGCAGGGTTGAGCCTCGCCGTCAACGGTCGATTCATCATGGAAGGCGCAAAAGCCCGGGCGATCCGCGCAGAACAAGCGGCAAGCATTTCCGGGGGTAAGGATGCTTCTCAACAGATTCTGGCGCTCAAAGAGCGGCAATTTCGCACTGCTGATGGGGCTCGGCCTGCCGGCCATCCTGTCGGCCGTGGCCTTCGCGGTCGACGTGTCCACCGTCATGCGAGCCAAGAGCAACCTGCAGAATGCTCTCGACGCCGCCAACCTTGCCTCCTCGCATCTCGGCGACCTCGACATTACCCGCACCGATGCCTTCGACCGCTATTTTCAGGCCAACATCGCCGGGCATGGCGAACTCGCCAACGCGCAGGCGACGCTGACCGTCGACAGGGGCGTCAACTTCATCAAGACCAAGGCGGCTGCGTCGGCCGACGTCAATTTGAACTTCGGTTTCCTGTTCGGCCGGAACAGACACATTGCCGTCGATGCCTCGGCGGTCGAATCGAACAATCAGCTCGAAGTCGTGCTGGTGCTGGACAATACCGGCTCGATGGCCGGTGCCCGCATGACGGCGTTGAGGACGGCAACGAAGTCCCTGCTGGACACACTCGAGGCGACGAAATCGCCGACGCGCCAGATTCGCGCCTCCCTGGTTCCGTTCGTCACGGCCGTCAACGTCAATGGCGATGAATTCGACCCGTCCTGGATCGACATGGACGGCAAGTCTTCCACCAATGGCGTCAATTTCCCCGTCATCGACGGCAAGCGTCCCAATCATATGGCGCTTTTCAAGCAGCTCAAGGACACCGGATGGACCGCGGCCGGATGGAACGGCACCGGATGGAAGGGCTGTGTCGAGGCGCGGCCGGGCGCTTATAACATTTCCGATACCCCACCTGACCCGGACAAGCCCGACACGCTGTTCGTTCCGTATTTTGCGCCGGACGATCCGGAAGGTGCCCAAAAGCCGTCTAGCTCCTATGGCAATGCGGCCAAATATTACAACAATTCCTATCTCGACGACGCCAGCGACAACACCAAGGTCGCCAAGCTGAAAGGCAACCGCCTCGGTATCGATCTCAGCAGTCTGGCCGACCCTGTGCCACCGGCCGACAAGGCTGCCAAGGAAAAGGTGGCTAAATATGTTGTGCCGACCAACGAGCTCATCACCGAGACGGGTTCCCCCATCACCGTCGGCCCGAACCGCGCTTGCCCGACACCCATCGTCCCCCTGACCGACGATTTCGACAAGCTGCGCAAGGCAGCAAGCGAGATGACCGAGTGGAACGGTTCGGGCACCAATGTCTCCGAAGGCCTGTCGTGGGGCATGCGGGTGCTGTCGCCCGCCGCGCCCTACACCGATGGAGCGCCGTGGAAGACGCGCGGCATCAGCAAGATCGTGCTGTTGCTCACTGACGGCGAGAACGTTGTCTATGGCGCCAGCGAACAGCCGACAAAGTCCGACTACACATCCTATGGCTATCTGGCGGGTGGCCGTTTCGGATCGGACGATCAGACCGCCGCGGCGCGCAATGTCGACGGCTGGACCAAAAGCGTTTGCACGCAACTGAAGGACGAGGACGTGCAAATCTACACCATGGTGCTGCAATCCGACACCGCCGCCAACCGCGCGCTTTACAGTGCCTGTGCATCCGACCCGAGCGGCTACTATGCCGTCAACGACCCGGCCAAGCTGCCGGACGTTTTCCAACAGATCGCCAACAAGTTCTCAAGGCTGCAACTGACGAATTGAGTGTTCGCCCCGCCAGGTCCAGGCTGAATCCGATGGGTCGGCTGATCAACTCGTGTGGACGACGACCTTGTCGACCGTCTCGGGGAAGAAGGCGGGCGCCGCGTGGCGCTTGCCGAACATCATGTCGTACTGGATGAGCCGGAAATCGCGGATCGCCGGGTCGATCTCCTTCTGGCGCGACCAGTCGGGCGTTGCCTCGCCGGCCGGGGTCAGAAGCAGGTTGCGGTCGACGACGCGGTAGCGCTCCCGCATCTCGCCCAGGAAGCCGGTGTAGTAAGGATGGCTGATGCCGGCAGCGGTCAGGATATGATAGGGCAGGAACGCGGGGCTGACCGCACCCAGGTTCTCGACCGGACCGGAGCGGTTCGACCAGATGATCAGCGGCGTCTGATGATGTTCAAGGGCGGCTTCCGGCGTCGGTTCCTTGCGCGGCGCGACATTGTCCTTCAGGAAGCCGGTTTCGACATATACCGGTCCCAGCGGCGGCAGATGGTCGCCGAAGAAGGCGATCACGGTGGGGCGGGAGCGTTTCTTCGCCCATTCGACAAGGCGTTCAAGGCCGCGGTCGGCGTCGGCTGAGCCCTCGGCGTAGCTGAGCAGCGACTCGCGCGCCCACTGGCTGATCGGTGCCTGCACTACGTGTGTCGGATTGTAATAGCGGTTCGGCTCGTAGGGACCGTGGTTTTGCAGGCTGACGGCAAAGAAGAACACCGGGTCGTCGCTGGCGTCGGCCTCGCTGATGATCTCATCGGTCATCGCCGCGTCGGATGCCAGCGGCCCGCGCTTTTCCATGGGCGGCAGCGTCTCTTCGGATTTGAAATCGTTGAAGCCGAAATCGGCATAGACCGCGCCACGGTTCCAGAACCAGTTGGTGCCGGGATGGATGGCGCGCGCCCGGTAGCCCTGGCTCTTCAGGAAGGTTGCGAGCGAAGGCGTCGGCGTGCGCACATATTGCTGATAGGGGATGCTGCCGGCTGGCAGGAATGCGTTGGAAAAGCCGGTCAGCGCCTCGAACTCGATGTTGGCGGTCATGCCGCCGAATTCGGGCGAGAACATAGAGCCCGAGCGCAGCGCCCGCACATTGGGGATCGGGTCGGGCGTGATGCTGACGCCGGGCAGCTTCGTCGGATCCCAGAAGGATTCACTCATGACGATGATGATGTCGGGCTTCTCGGCCGGCACCGAGACGGTCACATCCGAGCGGTCGATCGCCGCGATCGCCTTGTCCGTGTAGCCCGGCGGCGCCGAGACATGCGCCATCGGCACGTTGAGCGCGAAGGCGAGCGCAAAGCCGTTGGAGGCATAGTTTTCCTTCTGGTCCCACATGATCGGGATGATCTGCAGCCGATCCCTGGTCCAGGAGAAGGTGGCATAGTCCATGATCGAGACGAAGAAGGCGAGCATCGGCACCGCCAGCGTCAGCCGGGCAAGGCGGCCCTTGTGGCTGAGCGCTGGAACCTTGCGGCGCCACAGCCGCCAGCCATAGACGAGCAGCGACAGGCCGGCGATGATGCCGACGACCATGGCGAGCGCGGTCATCGGCCGGTCACGTACCAGAAGCGGCAGCAGCGCGAAGATCTGGCGAGCGTAGAGAAAGTCAGTCGGGTAGAGCGGATCGCCGAGATAATGCGATTTCTGATGGCCGACAAAGGCCAGCGCCAGCGTCAAGGGCGCGACGATCATCAGGCTCTGATGGCTGCGTCCCAGAACGGCGTCGAGACCGATGAGGATCAGCGCGAACACGACGATGGTGGTCCAGCCCGGCTTGAGCGGCTGCAGGAAGAAGGAAACGGTGCCGGCAACGTCACCGCGCACGATCAATTCGATCGCGAACACCAGGATGGCGGAGATCGCGAGGCTTATCAGCCCGTAACGGACGACCGGCCATCTCCGGCCCGGCAAATAGCCGGTGGACGGATCGTCTTCCAGGAATTGAGGCGCAGCTTTGCTGGCGCGTTTTGAACTCTTTGCCACTTTAACTTCCCACCCGGCGACAACCCAAGTCACGCGATTGTCATATAATTGTCACGCAAAGCTAGCGCCTGTGGCGGAAATAAGAAGAGCCAGCGAACGATTCGTGAGCGGTTTTCATCAGGTGTGATCGCCAAAAAGCCCTTTCGGAACAGGCACTCGGCCTACGGTTCGCAACTGGGGCCGGGTTGAACCGGGCTTGACTTGGCGGCCCGCCTTGCGCCACAGGCAGGGAAAATTCGTGTTATCGGCAAGTAAAACCAGTCTTCGGGAGCCCACGCATGGCCGTCGCATTCACCTTTCCGGGACAAGGCAGCCAGGCTGTCGGCATGGGCAAGGATCTCGCCGACACCTTTCCCGAGGCACGCAGGGTTTTCCAGGAAGTCGATGACGCGCTCGGCGAAAACCTGTCGAAGCTGATCTGGGAAGGTCCGGAGGAGACCTTGACGCTGACCGCCAACGCGCAGCCGGCGCTGATGGCGGTTTCGCTGGCGGCGACCAGGGCGCTGGAAGCGCGCGGTTTCTCGCTGAAGGACAAGGTCGCCTATGTCGCCGGCCATTCGCTGGGCGAATATTCGGCCCTTGCCGCCGCCGGTTTCGTTTCCGTCGCCGATGCGGCCCGGTTGCTGCGCATTCGCGGCAACGCCATGCAGGCAGCGGTGCCGGCCGGCGAAGGCGCCATGGCGGCCATCATCGGACTTGAGCAGGCGGATGTCGAAGGGGCTTGCACCGAGGCCGCGCAAGGCTCCGGCCATGTCTGCCAGATCGCCAACGACAATGGCGGCGGCCAGCTGGTCATTTCCGGCGCCAAGGCCGCGGTCGAGCTGGCGGCGAAACTGTGCACCGAAAAGGGCGCCAAGCGGGCGCTGATGCTGCAGGTCTCGGCCCCCTTCCATTCGGCGCTGATGGCGCCGGCGGCCAATGTCATGCGCGACGCGCTCGCCGGTGTGACGAAGTATGCGCCGACGGTGCCAGTAGTGTCCAACGTCACGGTGACCCCGACCAGCGATCCCGACGAGGTCGCCCGGCGCCTGGTCGAGCAGATCACCGGCCGCGTGCGCTGGCGCGAAACGGTCGAATGGTTCGGCGCCAACGGCGTCACGACGCTTTACGAGATCGGCGCCGGCAAGGTGCTGTCGGGGCTGGCACGGCGCATCAACCGCGACATCGCGACATCGGCCGTCGGCACGCCGGCCGATGTCGAGGCCGCGTTGGCCGCATTCGCATAATCCACTGGCGATTTGACCCCACCCGTGTGAAGGGTGTTTTCTCAGATCAGGAGACGAAAATGTTCGAACTGACCGGCCGCAAGGCACTCGTCACTGGCGCATCGGGAGGCATCGGCGAGGCGATTGCCCGCGTGCTGCATGCGCAAGGCGCCATTGTCGGCCTGCACGGCACCCGCATCGAGAAACTGGAAACTTTGGCGGGCGAACTCGGCGATCGGGTCAAGCTGTTCCCGGCCAATCTGTCGAACCGCGATGAAGTCAAGGCGCTCGGCCAGAAGGCGGAGGCCGAACTCGAAGGCGTCGACATACTGGTCAACAATGCCGGCATCACCAAGGACGGCCTGTTCGTGCGCATGTCGGACGCCGATTGGGACTCCGTGCTCGAGGTCAACCTGACCGCCGTTTTCCGGCTGACCCGCGAACTCACCCATCCGATGATGCGCCGCCGCCATGGCCGCATCATCAACATCACCTCCGTGGTCGGCGTGACCGGCAATCCCGGCCAGGCCAATTATTGCGCCTCAAAGGCCGGCATGATCGGCTTCTCCAAATCGCTGGCGCAGGAGATCGCCACCCGCAACATCACCGTCAACTGCGTCGCCCCGGGCTTCATCGAATCGGCGATGACCGACAAGCTCAACGACAAGCAGAAGGAGGCGATCATGGCGGCGATTCCGACGCGCCGCATGGGCACGGGTGCTGAAGTGGCGTCCGCCGTCGCCTACCTGGCCTCCAACGAAGCCGGCTACGTCACCGGCCAGACCATCCATGTCAATGGCGGTATGGCCATGATTTGACGGATAGGGCGGGCCTGTGAAAAGAGACCATTTCACCTTGGACCTCAGCCATTTTTCGTGTAATGCGGCCCGCAACCCGGCGGTTCGGGCAAAAACCGGTTCGTAGCCGTTGCGTTTCCGGCAGGACCATCTTTCAGCTTGATTAGCGGCATTCTGCCCGCTAACGAAGACAGACAAACAAAAGACGAGGATGCCCCAAATGAGTGACACCGCAGAGCGCGTCAAGAAGATCGTCATCGAGCACCTTGGCGTCGATGCCGACAAAGTGACGGAGCAGGCGAGCTTCATCGATGATCTGGGCGCTGACAGCCTCGACACGGTCGAACTCGTCATGGCGTTCGAAGAAGAGTTCGGCGTGGAAATTCCCGACGACGCGGCCGAGACCATCCTGACCGTCGGCGATGCCGTGAAGTACATCGACAAGGCGTCGGCCTGAAGCTTTCCGCAGTCATCACCGGGGAGGACCTGCGATGAGGCGTGTCGTCGTCACGGGCCTTGGGTTGTTGTCGCCATTCGGCATGGGCTTCGAGCACAGCTGGAAGGAACTTCTGACCGGCCGCAGCGCGGCCAAGCGCATCACCGAGTTCGAGGTGGACGATCTTGCCTGCAAGATCGCCCACGTCATTCCGCGTGGTGACGGCAGCAATGCCACCTTCAATCCCGAGGCCGTGCTCGAGCCGAAGGAATTGCGCAAGATCGGCGACTTCATCCTGTATGGGATTGCCGCCGCCGACGAAGCGCTGAAGGATTCAGGCTGGGAGCCCAAGACACACGAAGAACAATGCGCCACAGGCGTGCTCATCGGTTCTGGCATTGGCGGCATCGAGGGCATTGCCGAGAACGCGATAATCCTCAAGGAGCGCGGTCCGCGCCGCATCAGCCCCTTCTTCATCCCCGGCCAGATCATCAATCTCGTCTCCGGCCAGGTTTCGATCCGGCACGGGCTGAAAGGCCCGAACCATGCCGTGGTCACGGCCTGCTCGACCGGCGCGCACGCCATTGGCGATGCGGCCCGCCTGATCATGTGGGGCGATGCCGATGTCATGCTCGCCGGCGGCGCCGAGGCGCCGGTGACAAGGCTGTCGATCGCCGGTTTCGCCGCCTGCCGGGCGCTGTCGACCGAGCGAAATGACACGCCGCAAACGGCGTCGCGTCCCTATGACCGTGACCGCGACGGCTTCGTCATGGGCGAGGGCGCCGGTGTTGTGGTGCTGGAGGAACTCGAGCACGCCAAGGCGCGGGGCGCCAAGATTTATGCCGAGGTGACCGGCTACGGCCTTACCGGCGACGCCTATCACATCACCGCACCGGCCGAGGACGGCGATGGCGCTTTCCGTTGCATGACCGCGGCGTTGAACCGGGCCAGGCTTGCGCCCGCCGATGTCGACTACATCAACGCGCATGGCACCTCGACCATGGCCGATACGATCGAACTCGGCGCTGTCGAGCGGCTTGTCGGCAATGCCGCGTCGAAGATTTCGATGTCGTCGACCAAGTCGTCGATCGGCCATCTCCTGGGCGCGGCTGGTGCTGCCGAAGCGATCTTTTCGATCCTTGCGATCAGGGACAATGTCGCGCCGGCGACCATCAATCTCGACAAGCCGGAGCGCGAAACAGCGATCGACCTGGTGCCGAACAAGCCTCGCTCCCGCCAGATCGACGTGGCGCTCTCCAATTCCTTCGGCTTCGGCGGCACAAACGCTTCGCTTGTGTTCCAGCGCCACAATGGCTGATCGTCCGGCTGCCGGGCGATGCCTCGGCATGTCGTCAATTTTGCCATATTCGCCCCTACTCTGCCGCGGGGGATTCGTTGAGAGATCAAACGGTAGGGCGAGATGAACACAAATCCGGCGGGCAATGGAGAAGTCGGGCAACGACCGGCGAACAATACCGGACCGATCGTGCCGAAGACAGCCAGCGAAGCCTTGCGGCCGGAAGCCGGAACGCCGCCGCCGAAGCGCTCGCGCGCTTCGCGCAGCCAGGTCGTCGTGTTCATGAACTTCGTCATCTCCCTGGTGATGCTGATGGTTCTGGCCGCGGGCGCGGCACTTTACTTCGGCAAGCAGGAGTTCACTGAACCCGGTCCCTCGGCCAATGGCGACACCTTCCTGGTCAAGCCGAACACCGGCGTCCAGGACATCGCCGACCAGCTCGAGCGCCGTGGACTGATCAGCGACGCCCGCGTCTTCCGCCTTGGCGTGCGTGCTTTCGGCAACGATTCCGCGCTCAAGGCCGGCGAATACGAGATCAAGCCCCGGGCATCCATGCGCGACATCATGGAGCTTTTGAAAAGCGGCAAGTCGGTGATGTACTCGCTGACCGTTCCGGAAGGGCTGACGGTTGAGCAGGCTCTGCAGCGTATCGCCGATGAACCCGCCTTGAGCGGCGACATGCCGGCGACAACGCCTCCCGAGGGCAGCCTTGCCACCGACACGCTGCGCTTCACGCGCGGTGCGACGCGCCAGCAGATGATCGACAAGCTGGAGGCCGACCAGAAGAAACTGGTCGACGAGGTCTGGCAGCGGCGCGCGCCGGACCTGCCACTGGCCAACATCGAGGACTTCGTCACGCTGGCCTCGATCGTCGAGAAGGAAACCGGCAAGGGTGACGAGCGTTCGCGCGTCGCCGCCGTCTTCCTCAACCGCCTGGCCAAGGGCATGCGCCTGCAATCCGACCCGACCATCATCTATGGTCTGTTCGGCGGCAAGGGCAAGCCCGCGGACCGCCCGATCTACCAGTCGGACATCCAGAAGCAGACGCCCTACAATACCTATATGATCAACGGCCTGCCGCCGACGCCCATTGCCAATCCGGGCCGCGCAGCGCTTGAGGCCGTGGCCAATCCATCGAAGACCGACGATCTCTATTTCGTCGCCGACGGCACGGGCGGTCACGTCTTTGCGGCGACGCTCGACGAACACAATGAGAACGTCGCTCGTTATCGTGCGTTGCAGAAGAAGCAGGCCGATGACGCGGCCAAGGCCGCGGCTGGCGCTGGTGCAAACGGCAATGCCGACAAGCCTGCTGCCGACAACCCTGCTGCCGACAAGCCTGCCGACGGCAGCACCGGTGGCGACAATGGCGACGCCGGCGGCGATGCGGGCGATGCCCAGTAGGCGAAGAAAGGCGTTGCCCGGAAGGCGACAGCCTGACATTTGAAGGAACGCCACGCGTCCGATTTTGACGCACCTACGGCGTGGTTATTTTCAAGCAGCACTTGCCCTGTCCGGAAACTGGTTTCGGGGTGATGCGCCAGGGATGTGCAGGCGACATGAATTTGCAGAGCATGACCGGATTTGCGCGTGCCGTCGCCGAGCACGACGGCACCTCGATCGCCTGGGAAGTCAAATCCGTCAACGGCAAGAGCGTCGAGGTGCGGCTGCGGCTGCCGCAAGGTTTCGAGCGTCTGGAGCCGGCGGTCAGGCAAACGCTGCAGAAGCGTTTCGCCCGCGGCAATTTCCAGGCGACGCTGACCATCGGCCGCGCCGCCGGCGCGCAGGCGCAACCCGTCGTCAACGAGGCGTTTCTGAAGGACCTTGCGGGTCTCGCCAAGCGGCTGCAGGAACAGTTCGGCGTTGCTCCCGCGACCGCTGACGGCCTGCTGTCGCTGCGTGGCGTGCTCGACATTCCCGAAACCGTGGAAACCGAAGAGGCGCGCGCTGTGCTCGACTCCGCCATCATGGCCGCGCTCGACGTGGCGCTGAAAGGGCTCGAACAGGCACGGCAAAGCGAGGGTGCGGCCCTGGCTTTGCTGCTGTCCGCCCACATCGACGCCATCGAGGCACTGACGCTGCGCGCGGAGGCGGATCCGTCCCGCGAGACGGCGGCGATCCGTGAACGCATAGCCGAGCAGGTCAGGCTGCTGATGGACGCGTCCGCCAATCTGGATGCGAGCCGCCTGCACATGGAGGCGGCATTCCTCGCCACCAAGGCTGATATTCGCGAAGAGATCGATCGGCTGAAAACGCATGTCGCATCTGGCCGGGCGCTGCTTGAGGGCGGCGGTGCCGTCGGCCGGAAGCTCGATTTTCTGGCACAGGAATTTAACCGCGAATCGAATACGCTGTGTTCGAAGTCGAATGCCGCAGCCGTCACCGCGATCGGACTGGAGCTGAAGGCGGTGGTCGACCAGTTTCGTGAACAGGTCCAGAATCTGGAGTAGCCGATGGTCGCCAAGGAACCGATGGTTCCCAGGGATTTGGGATCCCGCATCCGCCGCCGGGGGCTGATGCTCGTCCTGTCGTCGCCATCCGGTGCCGGCAAGTCGACGATCGCGCGCAACCTCCTGGAAAGCGATTCCAGCCTCGAATTGTCGGTCTCGGTCACCACCAGGCCGCGCCGCGGCTCGGAGATCGAGGGTGTTCACTACCATTTCCGCACGATGCGCGAGTTCGAACGGTTGCGTGATTCCGATGCGCTGCTCGAGTGGGCGGAGGTGCACGGCAATTGCTATGCGACACCGCGCGAACCCGCGGAACTGGCGCTTGCGCAGGGCCGCGACATGCTGTTCGACATCGACTGGCAAGGCGCCCAGCAGTTGAAGGAGAAGATGCGCGCCGACATCGTCTCGATCTTCATCCTGCCGCCGTCGATGAAGGAATTGAAGGCCCGCCTGAAGCGCCGCGCCGAGGATCAGGAAGCGGTGATCGAGACGCGGCTGAAGAATGCCCGCAACGAGATCGAGCACTGGAAGGAATATGATTTCGTCATCGTCAATGACGATCTCGACCGCGCCTTCGCCGAGGTGCGCGGCATCGTCGTCGCCGAACGATTGCGGCGCGACCGCCGGCCGGGTCTCTTCGATTTCGTCTCGGGGCTGCTGGACGAGAAAACCGTCTGATTGGCTTCAGTGTGTCATGCCGTCGACCAGGATCAGATGGCGGCTGAGCGCGGCGTCGCGCACATCCAGCGCTGCAGCATACTCAGCGGATGCATACCAGCGCCGTGCCTGCTCAATGTCAGGAAATTCGACAACGATCAGCGGTGTGGGATGCCACTCGCCCTCCAGCGTATCCACCTGGCCGCCGCGTACGAGATAGCGCCCGCCATAGTGGGCAATGGAAGCCGCGGCACGCGAGCGGTATGTCTGGAATGCCTCGTGGTCGCGGATGGTGACATCGGAAATGATATAGGCAGGCATTTGGCCTCTCCGGCATGCTCGCCAGACTATCTATGCCTGCATCGTCGCGATTCCAGAGCTGCCTGCGCTAGGCCGCATTGGTCAGCCGCACAAATTCCTCGACACTGAGCGTTTCGGCGCGGCGGGTCGGATCGATGCCCGCACGCTCCAGCAAGGCCCCGCCGCCGAGGCTCTTCACACTCTGCCGCAGCATCTTGCGGCGTTGGCCGAAGGCGGCTTCGGTGATACGGCCGAGTTTCCTGACGTCAGCCGGCAGGGGCGTCGCGCGCGGCTCCAGATGCACCACCGAAGAGGTGACCTTGGGCGGCGGCGTGAAGGCCTGGGGAGGCACGTCGAAGGCGATCCTGGCCTTCGTGCGCCAGCCGGCCAGCACCCCAAGCCGGCCATAGGCGTCGCTGCCGGGCTCGGCGACGATGCGCTGGGCAACCTCACGCTGGAACATCAGCGTCATCGAGGCGTAGAAGGGCGGCCAGTCCACGACCGTCAGCCACCGGACGAGCAGTTCCGTGCCGATGTTGTAGGGCAGATTGGCGACGATCCGCACCTGACCGCTGGCTCCGGCGGCCGCGGAGGCGAGGGCGGCGAAGTCGGTTTTCAGCGCATCGCCGGAAACCACCTCCAGCCGGCCGGGATAGTGAGCGGAGACTTCGGCCAATGCCGCCAAGCAGCGCTCGTCGCGCTCGATGGCGACAACCCGGCGGGCGCCGTTGGAAAGCAGCGCTCTTGTCAGGCCGCCAGGTCCCGGCCCAACCTCGATCACCGCGGTGTTTGTCAGGTCGCCCGCGCTGCGTGCGATCTTGCCGGTCAAATTGAGGTCGAGCAGGAAGTTCTGGCCAAGCGCCTTTTTCGCCTGCAGCCCATGGCGCTCGATGACATCGCGCAGCGGCGGCAGCCCGTCGATGCTCATGCGTTCGGACCCCAAACGGAATCGCTCATGCGGCCGCGGCCTTTTTGTCGGTGTCGGCGAGCGTTCTGGCGAGCTTCAATGCGGCGATCAGGCTGTCCGGTCGTGCAGTGCCCCTGCCGGCGATATCAAAGGCGGTGCCATGGTCCGGCGACGTGCGGATGAAGGGCAGGCCGAGCGTGACGTTGACGGCATCGTCGAAGGCCAGCGTCTTGGCCGGGATCAACGCCTGGTCGTGATACATGCAAAGCGCTGCATCGTAGCCTGCCCGCGCCCGCGCATGGAACAGCGTGTCGGCCGCCAGGGGGCCGAAAGCATCGATGCCCTCGGCGCGCAGGATGTCGACTGCCGGCCGCACGATATGTTCGTCCTCCAGACCCATCGAACCGCCTTCGCCGGCATGCGGATTGAGGCCGGCAATGGCCAGCCTCGGCCTGGCGATGCCGAAGCGGCCGGCGAGGTCGGCCGCGGTGATGCGCGCGGTCGCGACGATCAGTTCGGTGGTCAGGGTCTTCGGCACCTCCGCCAGGGCGATGTGGATGGTGACGGGAACCGTGCGCAGGTTCGGGCCGGCCAGCATCATGACCGGCGATGCCTCGACGCCACTGTGCCGTGTCGCCAGATGCGCCAGATATTCGGTGTGGCCGGGAAAGCGGAAACCGGCATCGTAGAGCGGCTTCTTGGCGATCGGGCAGGTGACCACGGCGGCGGCGTCACCGGCAAGGCAGGCGGCGACCGCGCGATCGATCGCCTCGACGGTTCCGGCCGCGTTGGCCGGATCCGGCCGGCCGGGGCTATCGATGAACCGGGCTGCCAGTGGAACGATCGGTAAGGTGCGCGCGAAGGCCTGCGCCGCCTGTGCCGGTGTCGTCTCGACGATCGGCAACGACACGCCCAGCCGGCTTGCCCGTGAGGCGATCAGCGCCGGATCGGCCAAAAGATAAAAGGCGGGCAGGCCGACCGCCTCGCGCGCCAGGAAGGCGGCGATGGCGATTTCGGGGCCGATGCCGGACGGATCGCCGACGCTCAGCGCCAGCGCGGTCATCGCGCTCTTCACGTCAGCGCTTGACGATGCGGGCTTTCGCCTTCAGCTCGTCGACATATTTCTTGCTGAGATCGTCGGCGGCCTTGTCGTTGGAGCCTTCGCTCTGGAACACCATCTGGGCCGTCTTGTCGTCGGATACTTCGCGCGACGAGCAGATGCCGATGAACTCGACGCCGCGCTCGGTCTCGCGCGTGGTGGTTGCTCCACCGACCTTGGTCGCCTTGATCTGCTCGGCCCAGTCCGGCGGCAATTGCGGCGCCAGCACCCGGCCCAGATCGCGAACGGTGACGTCGATCAGGCCCTTGGCGAATTCGCGCGTCGTGTTGCAGCCGTTGAAGCGGGCGCGCATGGCATCGGCCTCGCGCTTGCGCTTGGCCAGCGTCGCGCTGCGTTCGGATGCCGGGACGACGAAGATGACCTGCTGCAGCATGTACTCGGTGGCGCTCGGTTTGGCACCGCCCTTGTCGAGCATGCGCCTGACCGCATCCTGCTCGGTCACGCTGCCGCCTTCACCGGAACGGTAACGCGCGCTCAAAGCCTGGTTCCAGGCCATCTGGGCGCGGATGAATTCCTTGAAATGATCCTTGCCGACGCCGGATTTTTCCATCACGCCATCAAGCTGGCCGAGCTGCATCTTGTTGTTGGTGGCAAAGCGCTGATAGGCCGCCTCGACCTGAGCGTCGCTGATGCGTATGCCAAGCCGCCTGGCTTCGGCAAGGCGCAGCGTCTGGTCGATCATTTCCTGGGCGGCATCGCCTTTCTTGCGCTGCAGCTTCAGGAAGGCGGCGCGGTGCGCGATATCGCCTGACGTGACTGGTACGTCGTTGACGACGTATTTGATCTCGCTGGCGAAAGCCGGCGGCGTCATGATCGTCATCGACACGGATGTCGCCGCCACAAGCAGCGCGAACCCTGCTGAAAAGAGGTATTTCCTCATCATTAGCATCCCAATTCTATCCCGGTTCCGCCCATTTCGTCCTCTTCCGGGTGCGCGAATCCGTGCCAGCCCTATGCGGCGAAACGATGTCTCGCCGGCTACTGGATGGAGTCGATCGCGGTGGTCGACGAGCCGAAGTCGCCGAGCGTGCGGAACGACAGGTTGAAGCCGATACTCTGCGTCACTTCCCTGGTGTTCAGGTCGCGCGACTGCGAGTACGTCATCAGATAGGTGAAGCAGGAATCGTTGTAGGCGAAGCCGACCCCATCCTTGACCAGCAGGCTTTGCTGCAGATCATAGGTCCCTGTCCCGAACACGCGCCAGTTTTCGGCAAGATGCGTGGACGCACCGAGCGTCACCTCATGCCGATCGGTCGTGAAACCGTAGAGCGGCTGGGCCTGGATGAAAGCGTACTTGGCGCTGAGCGACACCGGCAGGCCTGAATAGGCTGCCTTTACCTCGGCGCGGCGAACCTCGAAAGTCTGTTCGTCGAAGCGGCCGCTGACGGAAGCCGCGAACCCGTTCGGGCTGCTGATGCCAAACAGGCCGACATAGTCGGACTTGGTGTCCTCAAGGCCCGAATAGGCGCCGACATTGACCAGATCCGGCGCGGCGAAGGAGTTCTCGCCGCCGATCTGGTAGGACTGGCCGAAAATGGCATTGGTGCCCCAGCCGTTGATATAGGAGCCGGAGTAGCGGAAGCCGACATTGGCGCGCGAGCCGCCTTCGATGCGGTCATAACCGGAGAATTTGTCGCGTTCGAACAGGGTGGTCGCGTCGAACACCATGCTCTGGGCGTCTTCATTCGGAATGGCGAGGCCGCCGACATATTGTTCGTTCGGACGCAGGAACAGCTGCGCCATCGGCTCGACGACGTGGCTGGAGCCGCTGGCCATGGAAAACAGCAGTGGCCAACGCATCTCGAGCCCGGCGGTTGCCATGTAGCGGGCGAACGACGAACGCATATCGTCGTTGGCATTTATCAGCGGATTGTCCGCCATATGGTTGACCGCGGCGAGCGAACCCGATGACGCATTGAGATAGTCGACGTCGCCCTGCAGCGCCAGCAGCGGTGTCAGCACCAGCCCGTCGTCGGTCACGAAAGTCCGCTTCCATTCGGCCTCGGTGGTGAGGCGGCCGGATTCGCCTTCGATGCCGCGCACGCGCTGCACGGGCGTGCCGGCGTTGTAAGGAACGTTGAAAGTCTCGTCGAGATCATCGCGGCGGATGACTCGCGTATTGACATTGAGCGACAGTTGGCCGCCGGCGACCGACATGTCAGGAATATACGCGTAGTCGAGCGACGGCAGCACCCAGGGCTGCTGGCCGCTTCGCGCGGCTGCATTGTCGTTCGGCGTGTCTTCCTGCACATCGAAGTGCATGGCGCGCACGTCAAAATAGTTACGGCCGTTGAGACCAGTCAAATAAACCGACGACTGGTGGACGGCGGCGTTGTATTTGTTGATGTTGTAGGTGTTGGAGAAATTCTTGTCGGTCTGCAGCAGCACGTCCCAGCCGAAATTCCAGCGTTCGTTGATGGCGAACTGCCCCTGCGTGCCCATCATGCCACGGAGTTTGTTGGGATCGCCCGCCGTGCCCGAATCGACGTTGCGCCCGGCGCGGTCGATGAAGGCGTCCGGATCGCGCTGCTGAATTCCGGCGATCTTCAAACTGTACTGGCCATTGTTGAAACGCTGGCGCCACTCGGCCTCGCCGAGGAAACCCTGCTTGGTATAGCCGCTTCCCGACACCGTCAGGTCATATGTCGGCGAAAGCGCGAAATAGTAGGGAACCTTGACACTGTATCCCAGATGGCTGTTGTAGCTGATGCCCGGGATCAGGAAGCCGCTCTTGCGCTTCACCGTCGGGTCGGCGATCTCGAAAGCCGGTAGGTAGGCGAGAGGAAAGCCGAAGAATTCGAAATTCGCATTCTCGAAGCGAACCGTCTTCTTCTCGCCATTCCAGATGATCTTCCTGGCTTTCACGCGCCAGGTCGGAGCCTTGTCAGGCTTGTCTTCGCATGGTTCGCAGGCGGTGTAGACGCCATTGTGGAAGGTGGTCAGCACGCCGCCCATGCGCTCGGCGCTTTCAGCGGCGAAATAGGCCTTGTCGATGGTTTCGACGCGCAGCGCGTTGACGAAACCGTCGGCGAAATCGTCGGTGATATCGATATGCTGCGAATTGATCTTGGTGCCGTCGCTGTTGACGATTTCAACATTGCCGGTGGCAACCATTCGCTTGGTGTTGCGGTCGTATATGACCTTCTGGGCGACGAGGCGGTTGCCGCCATAGTCGATCTGCACAGCGCCGACGGCGGTCACCGTCTGGTTGTCGTTGTTGTAGACCAGCGTGTCGGCCGCCAGCAGCATCTGCGAGCCGGACGGAACATTTGTCGCCATCTTGCCGACTTCCTGCGCGAACGCAGGCAACGGCACGGCGCAAGCAAGCAGGCACGCCAAGGCGCTCGCCGCATAAAGGCGCGCCAAATGGGCCTGCCTGCTGCTGGGCAAGAACGCCTCCCTCACTAGCCGTCTTCCTTGTATAGCAGGAAAGTCACCCCGAAGAACATAGCTACCACGACTGGCACCGAGGCGGCTATGGCAGTCGGCACGAACCCCGCCACGCCGAATGCCTTCACCAGCACCGAAACGACATAAAGCAGAAACCCGGCAACGACGCCACCCAGAATCATCGTTGCCGATTGTCCCATCCTCGCAAATCGCATTGAAACTGTTGCCGCAATCAGCGTCATGGCGACGAGGAGGAACGGCAACGCCACCAGCGAATCAAACTGCATGGCAAACGCATTTGCCTTGAGGCCGAAGGAACGGGCAACCTCGATTTTTCCGGGCAGATCGTAGAACGGGATGGTCTCCGGGCGCGCCAGCCGCTCCTGCACGAATTCAGGCTTCAGATTGGTCGGCACACGATCGCTTGCAGCGGGCTGGATGATGCCGTTCCTGAAGGTCTTCACATCCTGCAGTTCCCAATATCCGTCCCGCAGGTAAGCGCGCGCGGCGTCCTTGCGCTCGACGATGTTGCCTTGCTGGTCGAGGACGAAAAAGACGGCGTCGGCCATCTCCATGCCTTGGTCGAGGATGGCCCGTGCGCCGATGATGGTGTCGCCGGTGCTGGTCTTCTGACGAATCCAGGGGGCGGCGTCGGCCGAAACCGTATTTGATTTGCCGGAGCGCAACTGGGTTTCGATCTGTTCGGACAAGGAGAAGGCGTGCGCGGCAAGCGGGTTGATGAGCCCGACCGACACAAGACCGAACAGCAACGCGCCGATGCAGCATGGCAAAAGGAATTGCCAAGCGGAAACACCGGCGGACCGCGCGATGACCAGTTCGTAGCGGCGGTTGAGCGAAACCAGTGTCGCCATCGCCGAGAACAGGCCGACAAACGGCACGGTCTGCAGCATGATCATCGGCATGCGAAGGCCTGAAATGGCCACCGCCGTTCCATAGGTGAAGCCGGGCAGGCCGGTGGTGCGGCCGGACAGCTCGGTGAAATCGATCAGGAACACCAGCGCCAGCAGGCCCAGGAAGAACCAGATCGTGATCGTCACGTAGCGGAAGAAGAAATAACGACCCAGCGTCCAGCCCATCAGCCGATCCCCTGACCTGAGGTGCCGCGCCTGGACCAGCGCAGTTTGAGGGCGTTCCAGCCGTCGCCGACGCGGCTGGCCAGATTTGTCATCCAGTCCGCCCAGGCCACCGGCAGTTCCATGGTCCGGTTGGAGACGATGAACCAGGTCGCCACCGCGGAAGCCACTATGGGCACGCCATAGACCATGTAGGCATATTCCGGCACTTCATCGGCTTTGCTCGCGGCAAAGAAACCCAGCCAGCGCACGAAGAGGGATATGGTGATGGCCGTGATCAAAGGATTGACGCGTGCCTCGCGATGCGAGCGCGCGTCCCCGGCGACCGCCAGCGCGATCAGCGCGAACACCATGGAATACAGCCATTCCGAAAATCGTTGGTCGATCTCGGCCCGGTATTGCTGAGGGGTCTGCTGGAAATTCTTGTCGTTGGGACTTGGATTGAGCAGATACTGGGTGGTCTGGTCCTTCGGCATCAGCGTCACTTCGGAGGCCGCCGCCATGAAGGCCGACATGTCGAAAGCGTAGGAGGTGAATCGGATGACACTGAGGTCGCCGGTCAGCGTTTTGCGGTGGATGACGCCGTCATTCATCATCAGCACCTTTTCGCCGCCCCGTTCGACGACGCTGCCGGACTTGGCATAATAGACGAGATTGACGCCTTCCTCGCGCGAATCGGCGACGAAGATACCGCCCAGCCGATTGTCCGGAAGCCGCTCGCCGATCTGCAGGAACAGCCCGTCCTCGATCTTGCGGAATGTGCCCTCCTGGATGATCAGCGACAACAGATCGGCGCGCGATTGCGCCACCAAAGCGCGGTTCTTCTGCCGTGCGTAAGGGTCTATGCCGTTGTCGACCGCAAAGGAAAATACGCTCGCCGCGAGGGCCAGAAGCATGATTGGCCGCACGATCGTCCAGCGCGATGCGCCGGCGGCGTTGACGACGGCGAGTTCGGAATCCGAATTCATGACACTGAGTGTCTGTGCGACCGCCACCACCAGCGCGAAAGGCACGACGATCGGAACGATCGAGGGAAGAATGAGCGCGGCGACCTCGAAGAAGGTCAGCGACGACTGGCCGCTGTCGGTAACCAGGTCGATCTTGGCCAGCACCTGCGTGGTCCACACGATGGCCAGCGTCCAGACCAGCGCTGCCAGAAAGACCACGAAAGTGCGGCGCATGATGTAGCGTTCAACGACCTTCATGAAGGCTTTACTCGATTTTCTCGAACGGCATCATGCCACCACGCTAAGGGTAGCTGCACGGCGACGCCCGCACAACTGGCTCCGATGGGCTCGATCAGGCAGGCGATCCGGTTCCCGTCCCACGTCGCTGCCGCAATGGATCGGAGTGTCGGAGGGAATGGATAAGAAAGGACGAACATCGATGGTTAACAACAGGTTGCGGCATGAAGCGGGGCCGTGCCGCGACGAATCGCCATCGATTCCAACTGTCATATGGGTAGCCATTTTGGCAAAGTCTTGCCAAATGCCGGAAAACGACCAAATGTCGCGGATCGCTTCAAACGCTTCGCGCGCCATCCCCGAAAGCAGGACATGATGAACCCGAGACCATCAATCGCCTTTGCGAAATTCGCCGCGCCGCAGACGGCGGCGAACAGGAAGGGCACGGTCTTCGTGCTGTCGGCGGATGACGGCGGCCTGAGCGATGCGGCCAGGGCTTACGATCCCGGCAAGACACTGGAACGGGCCTTCCCGGTGGCCGAATTCACCGGCAAGTTCGCCGGCGTCGTCGAGATACTGGCGCCGGAAGGAGCGTCGCTCGACAGGTTGGTCGCGATCGGCGCGGGCAAGGCGGCGGGGCTCGATGAATATGCCTGGCTGAAACTTGGTGGCATCGTTGCGGCGTCGATGCGCAAGGCAACCGACGTTGCCGTGGTGCTCGACCTGGTCGGCGCTTCGATTGATGGCAAGGACGCCGCCAACCTTGCGGCGGGCATCCTCCTGCGCAGCTATTCCTTCGACAAATACAAGACCAGTAAGGACAAGGATGACGCGAAGGCCGATCCGAAGAAGCCGGTCAAGATAACCATCCACACCGCCGACCCGGCAGGCGCCAAGAAGGCCTTCGCCGATGCCGGGGCGGTGATCGACGGCGTGCTTCTGGCGCGCGACCTTGTCAACGAACCGGCAAATATACTGGGACCGGTCGAGTTCGCGGCCCGCGCCAAGGAACTGGAGACGCTCGGCGTCAAGGTCGAGATCCTGACCGAGAAGGAGATGAAGAAGCTCGGCATGGGCTCGCTGCTCGGTGTCGCGCAAGGCTCGCCCCGCGGCGCGCGCATGGCCGTCATGCAGTGGAACGGCGGCAAACCCAAGGACAGTCCGATCGCCTTCGTCGGCAAGGGCGTCACTTTCGACACCGGCGGCAATTCGATGAAGCCGGCTTCGGGCATGGAGGACATGAAGGGCGATATGGGTGGCGCTGCCGCCGTGACCGGCCTCATGCATGCGCTGGCCGCGCGCAAGGCAAAGGCCAATGTCGTCGGCATTATCGGCCTGGTCGAAAACGCCGTCGATGGCCATGCCCAGCGTCCCGGCGACATCGTCACCTCGATGTCGGGCCAGACCATCGAGGTGCTCAACACAGACGCCGAGGGGCGTCTCGTGCTGGCCGACGCGCTGTGGTACTGCAACGACCGCTTCCAGCCGGAATTCATGGTCAATCTGGCGACGCTGACCGGCGCCATCATGGTCGCGCTCGGCTTGCACTATGCCGGCCTGTTCTCCAACAATGACGAATTGGCGCAGAGGCTTGCGGCGGCAGGGCAGGCGACGCAGGAGCGGCTGTGGCGCATGCCGCTCGGCGCCGAATACGACAAGCTGATCGATTCCAAGAACGCCGACATGAAGAACATTGGCGGCCGCTATGGCGGCGCCATCATCGCGGCGCAATTCCTGCAGCGTTTCGTCAAGGACACGCCCTGGGCGCATCTCGACATTGCCGGCACCGCCATGGGCTCGCCGTCGAACGAGATCAACCAGTCCTGGGGCTCGGGCTTCGGCGTGCGGCTGCTCGACCGGCTGGTGCGCGATCACTATGAGAGCTGACCCGGATCCATGGCCGACGTGCTGTTCTACCATCTGACCGAATCGACCCTGGAGGAGGCGCTGCCAGGCCTGCTCGAGCGCAGCGTCGATCGTGGCTGGCGCGCCGTGGTACAGACCGGTACCGAGGAACGGCGCGACGCGCTCGACCAGCATCTGTGGACCTTCCGCGATGATTCTTTCCTGGCGCACGCGACCGATCGCGAGGCTTATCCCGACGAGCAGCCTATTCTGTTGACCACCGGCGACGGCAATCCCAACGAGGCCAAGATAAGGTTCCTGGTCGACGGCGCCGTGCCGCCCGACCTTGGCGGGTATGAGCGCGCCGTGTTCCTGTTCGATGGCCATGACACCGCCCAGGTCGAGGCGGCGAGGGGGCATTGGAAGACGATGAAGGACGCGGGCCATGCCGTGACCTACTGGCAGCAGACTTCGGACCGCCGCTGGGAGCGCAAGGCTTGATGCTGCAGGGAACAAAGGCCCAAGCGCGCCGCATAAACCCGTATCGATGCGGCGCGCCTTCTGCGACCTGACGCTGCTCTCGTGCCTTGATTGGCCCCTCATTCGCATGGCGCGGACCAACGGTTATTTTTTCGGGAAAGGCGCCAGCGTCCATTCGATGCCGTAACATCGTATGCGCATAGCGGCACATCGGCACAACCGGTCTGGGGGCACTGCAAAACGGTCGCTTGATCCTTTGTCGATTGGGGATGGATCGACCTGGAAGCGGTCGACCGCTTCCAGGTCGAAATAGCCTACTGCCCGCCCATTTCCTTCTTGAATGTGTCGAAATCGACCTGCATGCCGTTGAAGATGGTGCTCCAATGGCGGGTCAGCGCGGCCATTGCCACGGCTTCCTGGATCTCCTCGTCGGTAGCGCCGGCGCGCTTGGCGTCCTGCGTATCCGACCAGATGCAATAGTTGCATGGGATCTGCGCCGCCACCGCAAGCGAGATCAGCGATTTGACCTTTGGCGGCAGTGCCGTCTTGTCGCTGAGCTCGATGGCCTTGACCTCGGCCCAGGCGCCGGGCAGACCGGCCTTCGGAAACTGCTTCACGAAACTCGGTACGCCGCCCATGGTCGACTGGATATCCTTGAGGGTAGCATCATAGTCGTCGGCATAGGCAGGTGCCGCGACCAGGGCCAGCGCACAGCCGGCGACAGCGAGCAGGCAGCCGTGGTGTATCGATGAAAGCACGGATGAAGGAATGCGATAGTTGGACATGACATTCTCCTCTGGTTTTTGTTAGCCTTACGATGTAAGGTGATGCGGAAAATGAACCTTACAGTGTAAGCTGTCAAGCGGCGCGATGGACACGTCAATCAAAAAAAAGCGAGTGCGCGGGCGCCTGTCGCGCGAAATGATCGAGGACGCGGCCTTCGAGGTGATCGAGAAGGAGGGACTCGCCGGCTTTTCGATGCGCAAGCTGGCGGCGGTACTCGGCTGCGAGGCGATGAGCATCTACCACCATTTTCCTTCGGTGGCGCATTTGCACGAAGCGCTGGTCGACCGGCTGGTCGGTGCTCTTGAAATGCCGGATGCCGACCTTCCGTGGCGGCAAAGAATGCGCATCGCCATCGAGGATTTTCGCCGTATCGGCCGCGACCATCCCGCCTATGCTACCTTCTTAGTTACCTACCGGATGAACTCGCCGGTCTGCCTTGCCTGGCTGAACGGCATTCTTGGTCTGTTCAGGGATGGCGGCTTCGACACCGAACTCAGCGCGCGGCTGTTTCGCGCCGTCGGCTACTATCTGATGGGTGCCGTGCTGGATGAGAATGCCGGCTATGCCAAAGGTCCGTCGGCGGTGAACACGGTCAGCGACGAGCAACTGGCCCGGGATTTTCCCGACGTCATGGCCGCCGGCCGCTTTTTCGGTACCGCCGAATTCGACAAGACATTCGAGCTTGGCCTCGACATGCTGCTGGACGAGATGGAACGCCTGCGCGACGGTGCCGGCGCTGGCCAGTTGTCCGGCAAGGTGTGAATACGAGGTGAGTGTCTGAATGCGCTTTCTGTTTGTCCTGATCCTGCTCGCCGGCACCGGCGTCGGCTTCATCTATCCCTGGGCGATGACCAATTTTTCCGGCCGCGAGATCGGCACCTGGCGGGTCTATGAGCAAGGCCGCTTCAAGCCGTTGAGCGTGTCGCTGTCAAACCGCGACGCGCCGGTCCGCGTCCTGGTCGACCTCACCGCGCGGGCCGAACGCATCGTTTCGCAGCAGCGCACGGTGTTGACGCTGACCGCCGGCACCAATGGCCGCACGGTGCTTGCCTCGACGTTGCAGTTCAACCATGTCGACAATCCGCGCCAGGCCAGCCCGCAGCTGCCCGACAAGATCTTTCGCGACGACGCAGGCGTCATCGCAAGCGTCAATTCCGGTTCATACCTTTTCACCGTCGGTCCGGGCGACGCCGAGGACATACCGATGCGGGCCGTCGATCTCATCCTGCGCTCCGGTGTCGGCGAAACCGACCGGCGTGCGCGGCCGGTCGGCTTCGCCCTGATGGCGGCCGGCTTGATCGGCTTCCTGTTGTCCCTGCGTTCCGGCGGCGGCCGGCCGGGCAATCCGAACTCGCAACCACCGCCGCCGCGTTGGGGCAGGGGTTGACGGATGTCGCCCAAAAGTGTGCAGCGGTTTTGGGGTAACGACATGCGTAACGGCAACAGATCATGAACTACCGCCACGCCTACCACGCCGGAAATTTCGCCGATGTCGTCAAGCACGTCGTGCTTACGCTTTTGCTTGAATATCTCAAGCAGAAGGACAAGGCATTTCGCGTCGTCGACACCCATGCCGGCATTGGCCGCTACGATCTATCCTCGGTCGAGGCACAGAAGACCGGCGAGTGGCTGGGCGGCATCGGCAGGCTGATGGATGCCTCGTTCGATACCAGGGCGGCCGCGCTGCTGGCGCCCTATCTGGACGCGGTGCGGTCGCTCAATCCCGGGGACAGCGTGAAGAAATATCCGGGCTCGCCGCTGCTCGCACGCCATCTCCTGCGCAAGCAGGACCGGTTGTCGGCGATCGAACTGCACCCGAAGGACGCCGCTAGGCTGAAGGCGGAATTCGCCGGCGACTTCCAGGTGCGGGTGATGGAACTCGATGGCTGGCTGGCGCTCGGAGCGCATTTGCCGCCGAAGGAGAAGCGCGGCCTTGTGCTCATCGATCCGCCCTTCGAGGAGGAGGGCGAGTTCGGCCGCCTCGTGGATGGGCTCATAAGGGCACACAGGCGCTGGCCTGGCGGCATCTATGCGCTGTGGTATCCGATCAAGGACCGCAAGGCGGTGATTGCCTTCAGGAAGGCACTGAAGCAATCCGGCATCCCGAAAATCCTCGACATGGAATTCGAGATTAGGCCGGCCTCTTTGGAACCCAGCCTCGATGGCAGCGGCATGGTGGTGGTCAACCCGCCCTTTACGCTGGAAGGCGAATTGCGAACCGTGCTGCCGGCCCTGCACAAATTGCTTGCCGTGGAAAAGCCGGCGCACTGGTCGCTGGAATGGCTGGCTGGAGAGTAGGCTGCCTTGGCTTTCGACCTCGTCGGGCGGCGCTGCTATGTTTTCGAGGAGGCGTCCGCGTGCGTCGATGGCGTGACGCCGGACAATCGCCGGCTCTCGCGTATCAGATGAGCCTGATCCGAGTAGCCGGCTTCGACCGCCAGCACCGCGGTTGAAGCATCGCCGGACATTTGCCTCAGGCGCCGGTAGCGATGAAAGCGCAGGATGCGGTCGAGCGTCTTGGGGCCATAGCCGAAACTTTCCTCGAAACGGCGACGCAGCGTCCGCTCGCTCATATGCAAGGTGCGCAGCAGGAACGGCACCAGCGGCCTGTCGGCCGGCAGTCCCTGGTCGACAACGTCAAAGGCAAAACCCATGGCCGCATCGGGCGCACGGTGGTCTTGCGTGTATGCGCCGATCGCCTTCTCCAATTGTCCCACCATGCCGGCGAGATCGGGCATGGCGCGGACACCGCCTGCCAGATGGCGCGCCCGCGCCCCCCAGAGGTCAATGAGGTCGAGGCGTTCTCCGACGATCTGGTTGGCCGGCACGCCCAGCCAACCGGCGGCCGCCCCCGGCCGGAATCTGAAGCCGACAATCGTCGCCTCTGACGGCAGTATCTCGATCTGCGGCTCCCGGTCGGGTCCCGCGATCCGGAATCTGCCGTCGATCCACTGCAGGTCGATCGTCGCATCCGGCGTTATCACGACCGGTGGAGCGTCACGGTCCCGCATGCGATGGACCCAGACGGACGCGAAAGCGGCACCCAGCCGCCTGTCTGCGGGGCGTTCCTGGAAAGAGCCGGTGGTCTGCGCCAGTACCGCTTCCATCCCTTCAGCCTTCGTCAGTCTGCTCGGCCCGGGGTCTTCTCGTCGGCTCGTCATTCTGGTCCACGGTCTCAGCCATTTTGGCCGAAATCTTCAATGCGGGAAGCTCCCGCCATGGCAAACCAGCCTTTCGGTGCCATTCGCAACCACTTCGGCACCAAGGTCACCGATACCGTGCAAGTCCAGAATATAGAAAGGAGAAACCAAAATGAAAGCTCGCATCAGTGTCATCACGCTTGGTGTCGATAATCTGGAGGCGTCGCTCGAATTCTACCGAAACGGACTGGGGTTTCCGACCGAAGGCATCATCGGCAAGGAGTTCGAGCACGGCGCCGTCGCCTTCTTCGATTTGCAGAACGGCTTGAAGTTCGCGATCTTCGAGCGCTCCAACATCGCCCATGACGCCGGCGTCGCCCAAACCGGCCGCAGCCCGACCGAATTCACCATCGGTCACAATGTCACGAGCAAGGCCGAGGTCGATGCCGTGATGGCGCAGGCCATCAGCGCCGGCGCGCGCCCCGTCAAGCCCGCCCAGGACACATTCTGGGGTGGCTATGCCGGCTATTTCCAGGATCCGGATGACCATCTCTGGGAAGTCGTCTTCAACCCTGCCTTTCTTCCCGAGGACTGAACCCCGGCAGGCATCTGGCAGGAGGTTGGCATGTTCGCTCAAACGGTTCAGGCGCTGGGCGCGCTTCTGATCGGCGGCGTGTTCGTATGGGCCGGCGTCGAACATTTCGTGAAGTTCAGGGCAATGGCCGAGTATCTGGCCGCCCGGCAATTTCCGGCCCCTGCCTTCCTGCTCGCCGCGGGTTCGGCGTTGGAGATCGTCGCCGGCTTCTTGCTTGCCATGGGCATCGCGGTGCCTTTCGCCGCCGGCGCGCTGGTCGTGTTTACGCTGGCGGCGAACATGTTCCTGCTGCGGTTCTGGGCCTGTGAGGGCCTGGAACGGCAGACGTCGCGATCCGCCTTTCTGGTCAATTTCGCCGTGATTGGCGGATTGCTGCTTGCGGCAACCGTCTAGTCTTGTTCTGGAAACCATTGTTTCGGCAACCGCTTGACCGCCGCCGAGCGAATCCGCACAGTGCGCGCAATCGACCTTGAGAGGCTGCCATGACTCGCTTCGCCAAATCCGCACTTGCCGCTCTGATTTCGCTCTGCACCCCGTTTGCCGCGCCTCTCGGTATCACCCAGGCGGCGCAGGCGGCCGACCTTGCCGTCTATTCCGACGACGATGGCGGCATCTGCGGCCAGCCCTGGGTGCTGAGCAAGATCACCAGCCGCTTCTCCTACCAGGTGCATCACGTGCCGCACCTGCCGGATGTGCAGATCACCGATTTCCGGCGCATCCACCAGCATCGCTATCTGCCGGCCAATGACACCTGGCCGATCGGCCGCCGCTATTGCGGCGCCACCGTCAGTCTCTCCGACGGGCGCGACCGGACCATCTGGTACCTGATCGAGGAAGGCCAGGGCTTTGCCTCGATCGGCGACAATGTCGAATTCTGTGTCTCGGGATTCGACCGCTGGATGGTCTATAACGGCCGCTGCCGCGTCCTGCGCTAGACGCAGCCTCCCTTCGCGATTGCTTTGGCGCCTGCGGCTCGATCGACCGTAGGCGTTTTGTCGTGTTGACAGAAGGCGCGATCCATTGCATAGATATGAGACAGACCTGTCTCATCATCAGGCAAGCACCATGGCACCGTCAACGCCCTCCGACAAACGCCAGCATGTCATCGAAACCGCCTATGCGCTGTTCAACCGCGCCGGCTTCCATGCCACCGGCATCGACCGGATCATCGCCGAGGCCGATGTGGCCAAGATGACGATGTACCGGCATTTCCCAAGCAAGGACGAGCTGATCGTCGCGGTGCTCGACCATCGCGCCAGGCGTTTTGACGATCAGCTCGACCAGCTTGCCCAAAAGAGCATCACGCCAGAGCAGAAAATCGCAGAGATTTTCGACTGGCATGGGCGCTGGTTCCGCAGCCCGGATTTCCACGGCTGTCTGTTCGCGCATGCGCTGGCCGAGTTCGGCGATCCCGGGCATCCGGTGTTCGAGGCTGTCGCCAGGCAGAAGAATGGCCTTCGGCAGCGCATGCGATCGATCCTGTCGGAGGTGATGCCGCGCGGCCGGGCCGAGAACGTGGCGACGACGCTGTCGATGCTGATCGAAGGTGCCACCCTGATGGCGCAGATGGGGCAGGCGGATACCGCATTGCGTGAAGCCCGCAAGACGGCCCTGGACGTCGTCGCCGCCTCGCGCAGACCGCAATGAGCCCGCTGGTCATCGGGCTCGCGCTCTTCGCGGCGATCCTGCACGCAAGCTGGAACGCTTTCCTGCGAACCGGCGCCGACAGGTTGTGGACCGTCACCGTCATGAGCTTCTCCAGCACGGCGCTGGCCGTTCCGCTGGCCATCTTCAACGGTTTTCCAGCCACGTCGGCCTGGCTCTATGTCGCCCTCTCGGCCTGCCTGCAGGTCGGCTACAGCGTGTTCCTGGTGGCCGCCTACAGATATGGCGAATTGGGACAGGTCTATCCGATTGTTCGCGGCAGCGTGCCTCTGCTCGTCACCCTTGGTGGCTTCCTGCTCGCCGGCCAGCAACTCACCCTTCTGGAGACCGTCGGCGTTGCCCTGGTCGGCGGCGGCATCATGGGCCTGTCGCTCGGGCGCGGAAGAGCCGCCACAACATCGATCCTCTACGCGCTGGCAACCGGAGCAATCATCGCCGCCTATGCGACGGTGGATGCGATCGGCGTTCGTGCGGCGGGCAATGTCGGCGCCTACACGGCCTGGGTGCTGCTGGCCTATGGTGCATTGCTGCCGGCGACCTTCGTTGCTTGCCGCGGCCGGCTTGCTGTCGACCCGCGGGCGCCTGAAACCTGGAAGGCACTGGGCGGCGGCCTGTTCGCGCTTGTCGCCTATGGCGTCGTGGTGGCGGCCTTCGCGCTCGGGCCGGCCGGCCCGATCACCGCGATCCGCGAGACCAGCGTCGTCTTCGCGGCCTTCATCGGGCGGCTGTTCCTTGGCGAGACGCTGACGCCCCGCCGGGTCGGCGCCTGCGCCATCGTGGCGCTCGGCGCCATCTGCCTCGGTTATCAATCGTGACGACAATCTGAACTTTCGGGCTATCGACGGCAGGCAAATCGGCTAACCTGGACACCCGAGAGCAACACGTCACTTTCGGGAAACCTTCATGGACCTTGCCACCATCCTTGCCTTCGCGGCAGCCTTCTTCGTGTTCGCCGCCAGCCCTGGCCCCGACAACATGACCATCGTCGCCCGCACGATCTCCAGCGGCGCCGCGTCGGGCATCGCCTATGGCGCCGGCACGGTGGTCGGCATTATCTTCCTGGTGCTCGCAGCCCTCGGCCTGTCGATCATTGCCGCCAAGATGGCAATCGTCATGACGGTGCTTCGCTACGGCGGAGCGGCCTATCTGATCTGGATGGGCATCAAGCTGTGGACGGCCGTGCCCGTCGTGCCGGAACTGCAGCCCGTCTCACGGCGGCGCGGGCTGCTGACGATCTTCGCCACGGGTGTCGCGCTCAATCTCGGCAATCCGAAAATGCCGCTGTTCTACGTGGCGCTGTTGCCCAACGTGGTCGGGGCTTCGCTCACACCAGCGCATCTTGGCATTCTGGTCGCGGTGATCCTGGCTGTCGAGATTGTGGTGATCGGCGGGCATGTTCTCCTCGCCGGCCGTGCCCGCAGTCTGCTGCGCACGCCCAGCATAGTGCGCCGGGTCAACCGCGCGGCAGGCGGCGTCATGATCGGCGCCGGCGTTGCCGTGATCACCACGCGCTAAAAGCAATTCCAGGAAAAGTGTGAAACGGTTTCCCGGGAAAAGCGCATGGCGCTTTCCCTAGGGAATTGCGTCAACGCAAAGTGTTAGAAGTCGCTCGGTCGCAGCGCCTATTTCCTGCGTTGCGTCACTTCGGCCTGATCGATGATCTTGCGAAGAAAAGCAATGTGGCCGCGAAAGGCCCGCCGCCCAATTGTCGTTGCCTTGACCCGGGTCTGCGGCCGTCGCCCGACGAAAAGCTTTTCGACATCGACATAGCCCGCTCTGGCCAGCGTATCGATGTGCGCTCCGAGATTTCCGTCGGTCGTTTCGATCATGGCCTTCAACTGGGTAAACTCCAGCGCCTCGCGCTTTTCCAACGTGTTCAGGATGGCCATGATCCTGAGCCGTATGCTCTGATGGATGATGTCGTCGGCGCTCACCGATAGGCTCTACTGCGGCAAGGCCCTGGACCGTCGCAACATAGCGCGGCGATTGCGGGCAACGGTCCTGTCTGTTGCCTTTGTGTGACCGAAATCAAATCGCCAGCTCCTGAATTTACGCAGAATACTCTGCCTTGCAGAGTTGTCTGTCAATCAGCCGCTGGCGATGGAACTGCGCTTGACAAGGTGATCTTCAGATTGGTCGTCGCGTCGCGCTCGTGATCCGCATGGATCGCTCACTCGTAGAAGATGATTGCTTCGATGAGGTGGCAGGTCGTGATATTCCCGGACGAAGATCATGCGTGAAGCCGCTCGCTAATCTTCGCGGCTTCATGGCGGCTTCGCATCGAGAATGCCGGTGTGAAATTGCTGGCGATATAAGAAGATCAGCAGCGGATTTTTGCGATGATGAGTGCGATCGTGTGTCGATCTCAACCAAAATTTAAGCTGAGAAAATCATACCATTGCTTCGCTGGCTAGCGAGCCGCGAGTCAGATATGCATTGCGCGCCGGGGTCATTCACGGCCAACGGCATAACGTGAAGGGGCATGACATGGCTAAGCAGTCATCTAAAGCGCCGGCATCCAAGGCATCGGCAAAGAAAGCACCCGCAAAAGCAGTCGCGGCGAAGGCCGCAACAGCAGTGAAGAAAGCAGCGCCTGCGAAGGCGGCGGCCAAGCCCGCGGCAAAGGCAGCACCGGCCAAGAAGCCGGTGGCGGCCAAGGCTGCGGCAAAGCCGGCAGTGAAGAAGGCGGCGCCCGCCAAGGCAGCGGCAAAGCCCGCAGCGAAGGCAGCACCGGCGAAGAAGCCGGCGGCCAAGGCAGCAGCGAAGCCCGTGGCCAAGAAAGCAGCGCCCGCCAAGGCTGCGGCAAAGCCTGCCGCGAAGGCAGCGGCAAAGCCTGCCGCGAAGGCAGCGGCAAAGCCGGCCATGAAAGCAGCAGCGGCCGCGACCAAGCCCGCGGTAAAGAAAGCCGCCGCGCCGAAGGCCAAGGCAGCGCCTGCGAAGGCGAAGGCTCCGGCCAAGAAGTAGATGGATCGTTGGGGCGTCGCGTATCCCTTCGGGGTCCGCAAGGACGCTCTGACGCTCTGGATCGAAGCTGTCCGGCAGCGGGTTCAGCCTTGAGGGCTGAACATCGGGATGGGATCGAGGGGCAAGCAAAGCGAGGCGCCGGTTGGCTGCCTCGCTCGCTCCTTGGATCGTCTCCTTGCCGCGGTCGGCGAAGGCCTGGGTGCGATGCCTCGGGTTCGTGAGATGCGAATGCAGGTTGAATCCCGTCAACCTGCCGTCGTCGCTCGTGTTTCCAGCGTACCAGTCCGTAGGCTTGTCCGGGATGTCTGGAGCGGAAACCGCCACCGGTTTCTGGCCGCTGTTTTCTCGCGCTCTGGCGGTTGATCGCAAGCGCCTGTCCAGTCAACACTGGACGCCTGCAAACAGGAAACCGATCATGCCGAAGCTGCTCTACGCGTCCGCCTCTCCTTACAGTTCCAAGGTAAGGATGGCCGCGGCCTATGCCGGGATCGCGATCGATCTGGTGCCGGTCAAGACCGAGGACAAGCCGGCCGAACTGATCGGCGCCAATCCGCTTGGCAAGATCCCGGTGCTGGTGCTCGACGATGGCCGTTCCATTCACGACAGCCGCGCCATCACCCAGCACCTCAACCGGATTTCGAAGAACGCGTTGTTTCCGCGCAATCCCGACAAGCGGCTGGAGGCGGAAGTGCTGGAGGCACTGGCCGACGGCATCTGCGATTGCGCGCTGTCGATGGTCTATGAACGCCGCACCCGGCCCGAAGAGATGGTCTATCAGCCCTGGCTCGACCGGCAGTGGGCGAAGATCGCCGCCGCGCTCGATCTGCTCAATGCCAACCCGCCGAAACTACCGAAGAAGATCACGGCCGGTCAGATGGCGTTGCGCGCTTGCCTCGGCTATCTCGCGCTGCGTTTCGCCGGCAAGTGGGAAAAAGGCCGTGGCCGGCTGACTCGCTGGGCAGCACGTTTCGACGAAAAATTTCCGGAGCTGAAGTCGGCGGTTCCGGCCTGAGCGGCCGACAATAAAAAAGCCGGGCGCGAGGCCCGGCTTTTTCGTGTCGTGGCTTGAACGACTTAGAACTTCATACCGAGGCCGAAGGTGACGCGGTTGTCGGTGGCCTTGACCTTGCCGATACCATCGAAGCTCTTGCTGCCGAAGTCGGTGTAGCGGTACTCGACACGGCCGAAGACGTTGTCGGTCAGCTTGATGTCGGTGCCGACGCCGGCGGTCCAGCCGATCATGGTGGCGGTGTCGCTGGCAGGAATGACCGAGTCTTCCACCTTCAGGCTTCTGCCGGCGAGACCGCCGGTGCCATAGAGCAGGATTTCCGGGGTCACGGCGTAGCCAAGACGGGCACGCAGCGATCCTTCGAAGCCGCCCTTTGAGTTGATGCCGTTGTCGTCACCCTTGACGCCGTTGTAGCCGAGTTCGGCTTCACCGCCGTACACGAAGTTCTCCTGCTGCCACTGATAGCCGCCGAAGACGCTGCCGACGAAACCCTTGGTGTCGGTCGAAACGTCGAAATCCTTCTCCTTGGTACGGCCGCTGAAGCCGTAGCCAACGTTAAGACCGACATAGGGGCCGGCCCAGGATGCGACAGGCAGTTCGGCGACCGGTGCGGGTGCCGGGGGCTCTTCCTGGACGACGTCTGCGGCATAGGCAGTACCACCGAGGGCGAAGAGCCCGAGCGCAACGGCCAGCGGCCGTGCGAATTTGAGATTGGCTTGCATTGTTCTTTACTCCTTAAGCCACAGGACACAGGCTTGTTTCTCACGATCGCCATCAACCCGTCCGGGGGGTGAAACGGATCTGGCGTTCGTCGGTTCCAAATGTCGTGTCAAAATGAGGCTGAAGCGAACCTGAACTTGGGTCATTACCCGGCGCGAATGAGGCGGAACCTTGACGTTGCATCTTCGCAACAGCGAAATGTCAGCAGCCATTTCATGCTGCGCTGCACACCGCTTGGTGCAAGGAGTCCAGCGTCCTATATTGCGTTCCGGCGCTCCCGACTCCAAGACGAGTCGGCATGCCGAACCGAGCGTTTCGCCACAATGCAGCCCCAAGTGCGAATGCCGTTTAACGCATGCCGAGCCATATTTCGTCGGCGCCGTGTTTTCGGGCCGAAATTGAGGATTGACAGCAGATGAGCAAAGCCATTGCCGCGGCCCTGGTGACCGGCGGGGCGAAACGGGTCGGCAAGGCAATTGTCGAAGACCTCGCCGGCCATGGCTTTGCCGTCGCCATCCACGCCAATCGCTCGCACGACGAGGCGGATGCCTTGGCCGCGGGGATCAATCGGTCTGGCGGCCGCGCCACCGTGGTTGGGGCGGATCTGACCGACATGAGCGCCGTCAGCGGCCTCGTCGGCCAGGCGCAGGCCGCGCTGGGTCCAATCTCGCTGCTGGTCAACAATGCGTCGCTTTTCGTCGGCGATTCCGTTGAGGATTTCGATTGGCAGGCCTGGGACCGCCACTTTGCCATCCACGTGAAAACGCCGGCGCTGTTGGCGCAGAATTTCGCTCGCGCCTTGCCTGAAGGGCGCGAGGGGCTGATCGTCAACATCATCGATCAGCGCGTCTGGCGGCCGACGCCACGCTACTTCTCCTACGCGTTGTCGAAGTCGGCTTTGTGGACCCAGACGCAGATGCTGGCGCAAGCGCTCGGCCCGCGCATTCGCGTCAACGCGATCGGGCCTGGCCCGACACTGAAGAATGTCCGCCAGGACGATACCGATTTTGACGCACAGCTCGCTGGCCTGATCCTGAAGCGCGGCCCGGAATTGCCGGAATTCGGCGCCACCATCCGCTATCTCTGGGATGCGCGCTCGGTCACCGGCCAGATGATCGCGCTCGACGGCGGCCAGCATCTTGCATGGCAGACGCCCGATGTGACAGGCATGACGGAATGAGTCCTTTGGATCACAAAAACAAGGCGCGTGGCGGCGCCGATGACCTGCCTCCCGAAATCGACCTCGAGGACGAGGCGCTCGAGGAGATCGTCGAACCGACAGGCCCGGATGTCGCCTTCACCGCCATCGACTGGACGCCGCATGCCGGCGATGCCGAAGGCATGGTCGGCGCCGAGGTGATCCAGACCTTGGTCAAGCGGCTGCCCAACGCGCCCGGCGTCTACCGCATGATGAACGCCGCGGGCGATGTGCTCTATGTCGGCAAGGCACGCAGCCTGAAGAAGCGCGTCACCAACTACGCGCAAGGCCGGTTCCACACCAACCGCATCGGCCGCATGGTGCGCGAGACGTCGACGATGGAATTCGTCGTCACCCGCACCGAGATCGAGGCGCTGCTGCTCGAAGCCAATCTTATCAAGCGCTTGCGGCCGCGATTCAACGTGCTGATGCGCGACGACAAGTCGTTTCCCTATATCCTTTTGACCGGCGACCATGTCTCGCCCGGCATCTACAAGCATCGTGGCGCGCGCTCGCGAAAAGGCGACTATTTCGGCCCGTTTGCTTCGGCCGGCGCCGTCGGCCGCACCATCAACTCGCTGCAGCGCGCCTTCCTGCTGCGCAGCTGCACCAACTCGTTCTACGAGAACCGCACCCGGCCGTGCCTGCTCTATCAGATCAAGCGCTGCGCCGGCCCTTGCACCGGCGAAATCTCGCATGAGGGCTATGCCGAACTGGTCGCCGAGGCGAAGGATTTCTTGTCCGGCCGCAGCCAGAAGGTGAAGACCGAGATTTCGGCCGCCATGCAGCAGGCATCTGAAGACCTCGATTTCGAACGTGCCGCCATCTATCGCGACCGGCTGGCCGCCCTGTCGCATGTGCAGAGCCATCAGGGCATCAACCCGGCGACCGTCGACGAGGCGGATGTCTTCGCCATCCATCAGGAAGGCGGGCAGGTCTGCATCCAGGTCTTCTTCTTCCGCACCGGCCAGAACTGGGGCAACCGCGCCTATTTCCCGAAAGCCGATCCTGCCCTGGAAGGATCGGAAGTATTGGGCTCGTTCCTGGCGCAGTTCTACGACGACAAGCCGACGCCGCGCGCCATCCTTCTGTCGCACGGCATCGAGGACCAGGAATTGCTGGCCGAGGCGCTCTCGACCCGCGCCGGCCGCAAGGTTGCGATCTCTGTGCCGCAGCGCGGCGAGAAGAAGGACCTGACCGACAATGCCTTGCAGAATGCGCGGGAGGCGTTGGGCCGCAGGCTGGCCGAAACCTCGACGCAAGGACGGCTGCTTGCCGGTTTCGCCGAGACCTTCGGCTTGGCCAAGCCGCCGGTGCGCATCGAGGTGTACGACAACTCGCACATCATGGGCACCAATGCCGTCGGCGCCATGGTTGTCGCGGGACCGGAAGGGTTTGTGAAAAACCAGTACCGGAAATTCAACATCCGCTCGACCGAGATCACCCCGGGCGACGATTTCGGCATGATGCGCGAGGTGATGGAGCGGCGCTTCTCGCGGCTGCTCAAGGAACATGGCGATGTCGCGCCCGACGACACGGCCTCGGCGCAAGCGGGCGATGATGTCGAAGACGACATCTCCGGCAGCTTCCCCGCCTGGCCCGACGTCATCCTGATCGACGGTGGCCAGGGCCAGATGACGGCGGTGCGCAAGATTCTCGCCGATCTCGGCATCGAGGACCGCGTCGTGGCCATCGGCATCGCCAAGGGCCAGGACCGCGATGCCGGCCGCGAGCGTTTTTTCGTCAAGGGCAGGGATTCCTTTTCACTGCCGGTGCGCGACCCCGTGCTCTATTTCGTCCAGCGGCTGCGCGACGAGGTCCATCGCTTCGCCATCGGCTCGCACCGGGCGCGGCGCAAGAAGGAGATGGTCAAAAGCCCGCTCGACGAGATCGCCGGCATCGGCCCCGGCCGCAAGCGCGCGCTGCTGCTTGCATTCGGCACCGCCAAGGCGGTCAGCCGTGCCGCGATCGAGGATCTGAGGAAAGTCGACGGTATTTCCGAACAGGTCGCCAAACTGGTCTACAATCATTTTCACGAAAGTTAAAAAATTCAGCACTTTCAGCTGGCCAGTCGAATCTGGCCTGTTGACCCCCTACATTCGCTTCTGATTTGAGTACGCAGGCAGAAAGAGTCCACCAGATATGGCCCAGCGCGCGTTCAACCTGCCCAACATGCTGACCTATGCCCGCATCATTGCGGTGCCGCTGGTGGTGCTGTGCTTTTTTCTCGAAGGCCATCTGAAATCGAGCGACTTCGCCCGCTGGTCGGCGCTGGTCATTTTCCTGCTGGCGTCCGTCACCGATTATTTCGACGGCTATTTTGCGCGCGCCTGGCAGCAGACCTCCAATATCGGCAAGATGCTCGACCCGATCGCCGACAAGCTGCTGGTCGCGACCTGCCTTTTGCTGCTTGCCGCCGACACCGATCGCCATGCCGGCATTGCCGGCTGGTCGCTGTGGGCGGCCATCATCATCCTGTGCCGCGAGATCCTGGTTTCTGGCCTGCGCGAATATCTGGCGGCGCTCAAGGTCTCGGTGCCGGTGACGCAGCTTGCCAAGTGGAAGACCACCATCCAGATGGTCGCTATCGCTTTCCTGCTGGCGGGACCGGCCGGTGACAAGATCTTCCCGCTGACGACGCAGACCGGCCTTGTGCTGCTGTGGATCGCGGCACTCGTCACACTCTACACAGGCTACGACTATTTCCGCGCCGGCCTCAGGCACATCATGGATGAGTGAAATGACGACCCGCCTCATCTATTTTGCCTGGGTACGCGAACGGATCGGCATGCCTGAAGAGCATGTCGAATTGCCCGCCGGCATCGAGACGGTCGCCGATCTCTTGCGCTGGCTGCAATCGCGCGGCGAGGGCTACGAACATGCGCTGCAATATCCCGACGTGATCCGCGTTGCCATCAACCAGGAACATGTCGACCACCGCGAAAAGATATCGGGCGCGCGCGAGATCGCGCTGTTCCCGCCGATGACCGGGGGCTGACACCGTGTCGGCCGTCCTGGCGCTGACCGTGCGCATCCAGCGCGAGGATTTCGACGTCGCCGCCGAGATCGCCGGACTGACGGCGGGCCGCACCGACATTGGCGCGGTGGTTTCTTTCTCCGGGCTCTGCCGCGATGAGCAGGGCGCGCTCACGGCACTGGAGCTCGAACATTATCCTGGCATGGCGGAGGCCGAGATCGGCCGTATCGCCGCCGAGGCGGTTGAGCGCTGGCCGCTGCAGGGCCTCACCGTCATCCACCGCCATGGCCGGATTCGTCCGGGCGAGAATATCGTGCTGGTGGTGGCCGCCTCTGCCCATCGCCAGGCCGCGTTCGAAGCGGCGAACTTTCTCATGGATTACCTCAAATCGCGCGCGCCCTTCTGGAAGAAGGAGCATCGCGCCGATGGTTCTGAAGGTGGCTGGGTCGAGGCCAAGGAAACCGACGCGCAAGCGGCAGAGCGCTGGAAGTCATCGTCCGAATAAATCCCGTCGCAGCCATGTATTGACCGCAATCCTTTGGCCAATTGCGTGAGGTTGATCAGCCCCGGGGATTGGCAGTCCGGGCAAGGGAGGCGGTCATGCTGGACAGGCTCGCGGAGTTCTTCGTCTTCGGTTTCGTGCCTCTGGTCGTCGGCATCCTGGCGGTGCCGGAATTGTCCGTGGCCGCTGAAAACGCGGTGAGGGGCGAGGTGATCTATCGCGAGCGCATCGCCCTGCCGCCCAGCGCCGTGCTTTCCGTCCAGCTCGCGGATGTTTCAGTAGCCGATGCACCGGCCAGGATCATCGGCGAGCAGACTATCAAGCCGGCCGGCCAGGTGCCGATCAGCTTCGAGATCAAATTCGATCCGTCGGTGATCCGGTCACAGATGAGTTATGCGCTGCAGGCGCGGATCACCGTTGACGGCAAGTTGATGTTCATTTCCGATGTGCGCCATCGGCTCGACTCGCTGACCGACGCGCCGCAGACCATCATGCTGAAGTTGGTGGCGTCAGGCACCGAGCCGGCGGCTTCCATCTTTGGCCAGCTCTGGGTGGTCGACTATGTCGATGGCATTGGCGCCATCACCGCGCCGCAGGCGACGTTCAGGATCAGCGAGGCCGGCAAGGCCGGCGGCAGCGGCCCCTGCAACACCTATTTCGCCACCGCGAAAGTCGATGGCCAGGCGATCGCCATCAGCGACGTCGGCTCGACCTACAAGGCCTGCGCGCCGGAGGTGATGGCCGAGGAAAAGGCCTTGTTCGATGCCTTGGCCAAGGCGGCGTCATACAAGGTCGACGCCGGCAAGCTCGCCATATCGGACAAGGACGGCCACGAAATCCTGCGCTTCAGCGCCGCGAGTTAGCGCTTAATTCGATCGCCCGACACTTTCCGGAATAATTCGGGCAGGAGAAGCGTTTCTCTCCCAGACATGGCGGGTAGGGCAAAAGGGATATTTTCGAATGTCCCTTCGTTGAAGCCGCCAGACCTGCTGCGGCTTGTTCTGGCCTTAATTCAAAGGAGTCCAGAGATGAAAACGCACGCGCTTATCCTTGCTGTCACAGGCGTATCGCTCCTTGCTCTCACCGGCCTTGCGAAGGCGGACGACCATCTGTTCAATGCCCTTCAGCATGGCCTCAGCGCCGATGGCCGACCCTTCCAGACCAACAAGGCCGGCCACAGCGGCGATCTGGCGCCTGGGCAGGGTAGTCCGTTTGCAGGTGCCGACACCCAGACACCGGCCACCGACACGGCGGCAGCGAACGCCCATGCGAACGTAAAAGATCGTCAGCCGAAGTGACCAGCACCGCCACTGCGATGCGCAGCGGCGTTGGCAGCGAGACCTGACCATTGCGTCAATGAAAAAGGCCGGCGAAATGCCGGCCTTTTTACGGGGTACAAGGTGCGACTGTCGGCTCAGCCGACGATCTCGGTGTCCGAGAACCAGTACTTGATCTCCTGCGCGGCGGTTTCCGGCGCGTCGGAGCCGTGCACCGAATTTTCGCCGATCGACAGCGCGTGCACTTTGCGGATGGTGCCTTCGTCGGCGTTGGCCGGGTTGGTGGCGCCCATCACTTCGCGGTTCCTGGCAATGGCGTTCTCGCCTTCCAGCACCTGGACGATCGTCGGAGCCGACGACATGAACTCGACCAGTTCGCCGAAGAACGGACGGTCCTTGTGGACGGCGTAGAAACCTTCCGCCTCACGGCGGCTCATCCAGACGCGGCGCGAAGCGATGACGCGCAGGCCTGCATCTTCTAGCATCTTGGTGATGGCGCCGGTGAGGTTGCGCCGGGTTGCGTCCGGCTTGATCATGGAAAAGGTGCGTTCGAGCGCCATTGGTCGTCCTTGTCTGAGAATGGAATTGAGAGTGGCGGGCTCTATACAGGCCGCCCCGCCCATTGCCAAGGGGTGAGGAGCGGTCCCGAAGCGGACGGAAAGCCAATTGCCTGGCGTTCCGAGCGACGAATGGTGAAGCCCTGTCGGCCTTTGGGCGGATTGAAAGGTCCAGTGCATCTTTCAAGGGGTTTGAACGCCCGAAGGGCAGGGACCGCGAGCGAAGGACCGGAGCAGTGGGCGCTTCCATGTCAGGCCGGCAAGCCGCCAGGGCGAGATCAGACGGCTGCACAGCAACGCTTTGCTTGCTATAGTCACGCGTCGGCGCCGCGCTGAAGTCGGCCCGAATGGAGACAACACGACCATGGCAGACGATCGTCAGGACCGCATTCGCAACCGCGCACACCAGATCTGGCAGGAAGAGGGGCAACCGGCCGGTCACCACGAACGCCATTGGCACCAGGCGGCCGCCGACATCGATCGGGAGGATGCGGGTAAGCCGTCGGCAGCCACGAAGCCGGCCAAGAAGGCCCCTGTCGCCAGCAAGGCCAAAGCCGCTCCCAAGGAAGAAAAAGCTGCCGCGAAAGCCAGCAAGCCGAAGACCAGCAAGCCAAAGAAGGCGGCCAAGTAGGCCGGCTATCCCGCCGCTGATTTCCGCCACGGATTGATGGCGCGTCCAACCTGCCTCGCGGGCAGGGCAGGCGCTTGCGGTCGTCAGGCGGCTGCCGCTACCTTTCGTCCCAGCCCGCCATGCAGGTTGAGGCAACGCGCGAACCATTGCGTCACGACATCGCTGTCTTCAAGCAGCTGGTAGGGCGTGGCGATGCGCGCCCATTGCAGCGCGCCGAAGACGATGTAGTCCGCAAACAGCGGCGAGGCGCCGCCGATGAAAGGCTGGTAGCCCAGCATCGAGCGCAGCGGCTCGAGCGAAGCCCGAAACGCCGCCAGGCCGGCATCGCGCGCCGCGACGACATCTTCCAGCTGCTTGCCGAAGCGCTGCTCCCGGCTCGGCCGGAAATACACGGCGTTCTCTTCGTCCTGCATGGCATGGAGATCGACGAGCGCCGCAGTGGTGACGTAGGGATGGATGGTCAATTGCGACCAGCGCTCGATGAAGCGCGCCATCGCCTTGCCGCCTTCGCCGCCAAACAGCGTCGGCAGATCCGGATAGGCTTCCTCCAGATAGAGCGCGATGGCGAAGGAATCGATGACGACCTTTTCGCCGTCGCGGATCACCGGAACGGTTCTCGAAGCGCCGCCCTCGATGGTGGGCACCTCGAGAAAACGCGTCGGCGCGGTCGAGATATCGAGCCCCTTGTGGGCCAGCGCCATCGTCGCCTTCCAGCAATGTGGACTGAACGGACGGCTCTCGTCACGCCCGACGAGCTCATAAAGCAGAATGGTCATTGGCGCGGGTCTCTTTGCGGTCTAGGTATCGCTCGCGACACCCCGAAACGGGGCAGCTGGAGAAAAGATGAAACAGCATTTCATGATGTTTGCGGCGTATAATCAATGGGCCAATGGCCGCATCTATGATGCCGCCGCGGACCTCGATGAAGAGGAGTTCAATCGCGACGTCGGCGCCTTCTTCGGCTCGCTGATGGGCACCCTCAACCATCTGCTCGCTGCCGATCGCATCTGGATGAAGCGCTTCACCGGCGAGGGCGACGCGCCGACGGCGCTGGATGCCATACTGCACCGGGCCTTGCCCAAGTTGAGGACGGCGCGCGAGGTGGAGGACCGGCGGATCATCGACTGGCTCTCTGGCCTGAGCGACAAGGCGCTGTCGGGCCGCTTCACCTACATGACCCTGTCGGACATGCGCACCGTCTCGCAGCGTCTCGCGCCCGCGCTGGCGCATGTCTTCAACCACCAGACCCATCATCGCGGCCAGGCGCATATGATCCTGACGGTCCTCGGCCGCCCTTCCGTGCCGCTCGATCTGGCGCATTTCCAGCGTACCGAAGAGGGCAGGGCTTTCGCCTGATCCGGGCGAGCTGCCTGCGCCGACTACCGCCGCATCTTCTGCAGAAGCATGGCCTTCACGTCAGGCCATTCGGAATCGATGATGCTGAACCGCACGGAATTGCGTTTCCTGCCGATACGAATTTCAGACAGCTTCGGTAGCCAGATCGCGGATTTCACTGTCCAATTGGCGTTGCGTCAAAGCCGCTTCCGCCATGACCCATTGTTTGAACAGCAGCACCTTGCGTGCGGCAAGGCACTTGTGGGGGGAGACGAAATACCAGCCGGCGGTATTCGGATGGTGGACGGCAAAGGGAGCGACCAGCCTTTCGGCGCGGATGTCGCTGGCCATATAGGCACGGTTGGCCACGGCAAAGCCCATTCCGGCATTGGCGGCCTCATAGGACATCATGCACGAGTCGAAGTAGATGCTTTTGGTCTCGCTGAGCACGAAACTGGCGCCGGCAAAGCCAAGCCAGGACTGCCAGTTCTGGGTGCAGGTGTCGGAATGCAGAAGCGTGAAGTGCCTGAGGTCGTCGGGCGTCACCTTTGACACCGGCTTGTTGCCAAGAATCTCATGGAACAGTTTGCGGCTGCACACCGGTGTCAGGTCTTCCCGAAACAGCAGATCGGATGGCAGCCCGTTGAAATGGCCGTCTCCATAGCGGATTTCGAGATCGAAATCGGAGGCCGTGAACTCATGCGTCGCGTAGGAGGTCGACACCCGCATCACGATGTCGGGATGGCGCCGCTGGAATTCCGGCAGGCGCGGAAACAGCCAGCGCGCGGCGAAGGTCGGCAGCACGGATATTTTCAGCACATGTTCCTGCGATTGTCCGGTCGCTTCCATGCTGGCGGCGACGATCCGCTCCAACGCCTCGCGAACACGCGAGACATAGGTCTCGCCTTCCGGCGTTAACGACACCGCATTGCCACCGCGCTGGAAAATCTTGAAACGCAGCTGATCCTCCAGGCTCTTGACGCGCTGGCTGACCGCTGAGGCGGTGATGAACTGCTCCTCGCCGGCCCGCGTGAAATTCCCGTGGCGCGCAGCACTCTCCACGATTTTCAGCGAATTGAGGTTGACCTGACTGAGCAAACGCACGGGCTTCGACCTTAAGCTGGGCTTACACTAGCACCAGCATTCCTAATTTTACAGGGGGGGCTAATTTAATCGACTGTTAATCAAGTGTTTGCCCCCCACTTGGAGAAGTACAATGAACGCACATACCATACCCGAACTGCGCTATGCGATGAGCCGTGAGGCCATTATCGGCCACGAAACCGCCTGGAAAGTGTCGAGTTTCGGCGTTGCACAGTATCTGCATGGCTATGACCCGGCACTGCTCGCCGCAATCGAGGAGGCCGCTTTGAAGCTCAAGGACAGTCATGCCGTGCACAAGCACCTCGACCTGACCTTCATCACCGGCGCCGACCGTTTCATCCCCGAAATCAAGGAATTGCTGCACGACAAGCGGCGTCTGGAGCGGCTGTCCGACATGATGGGCACGAAGCTGGAGCCCTATCCGCTGTCGATCGTCGGCTCGACCGTCACCTTCATGAATCCCAGGGACGGCGCCGTCGAATGGCATTGCGACGGCGTCCCGGTCACCGAACTCATTCCTTTGTCGATCAGCAACCCGCTGGTCGGCGGCCATCTCGAAATCTATTGCGACGATTCCGAGACGGGCCGCGCCATCCTCGAATCCGGCCGCGAGATCCCGCGCAACCGCATCATGCGCATCGATCACAAGATGAATTACGCGACCCTCGGGCAATTCCTTGGCGTCCTGCATCGCACGGCGCCGATCCAGTATGGCGAGCGCGTCACCCTGGTGCTCAACCAGCGTTCGGTGGCCAAGCCCTATGTCGACGACAACCGCATGTTCTATCTTGCCGCCGACAATGATCACGACCGCGACTGGGTCAACGAATTGGCCGAAGACGTCTGGACCAACCAGCTGCCGGCCTATCGCCGGTTCGAGGCGGAGCATCCGACGCCCGCCCCGTCCGCCGAAGCACAGGTTTCGGGCGGAGCCAGGGAATCATGGTAGTCAACCATGATCCCGAAAAGTGGGAGCCGGTCTTCGGGCAAGATCATGGTCCAACACAGGGATAGAGCCCCAGGCCGATTGTTTCGGCACGGATCAGGTTCGATATCCGCGCTGGTCTTTGCCGCCGGCGCGGTGGCTTTGTGGTCGACCAATGCTTTGGTCGGCAGAACCCTGCTGGCAACACATCCGGTGTCGCAAGTGCAGTTCCTGCAATTTGCGGGAGCTGCACTGGTCTTCGCCTTGATCCGGCTCATGAACCGTGAGGAAGCGCGGCCGATGGCGCCGAGGGCGACCCTCGCTCCTCTCGCTGTCGGATTCATCGGTCTGGTCGGCACCATGGTGCTGCAATACGTCGCCTTCGCCTCGATGCCGGTAATCGAAGCCAATCTCGTGGCCTATACCTGGCCCTTGATGGTCGCCGCGGCAGTGATCGCCTTCGACAATCCCCGGCGTCCGGTCATGCTGGGGCTTGCCGCGGCCCTTGGCTTCGCCGGCGTTGCGCTGGTGATTTCGGGAGGGCGTGAGAGCAACTGGTTCCAGGGCAATCTCCTCGGCTATTTCGCCGCATTCGGGTCCGCGCTGTGCATGGCTTTCTATTCGGTGATGGTTGGACGGCTCGCCACTTCACCCGATCGGCTGCTGCTGCCTTCGTCGCTGGTCGGCGTCGCGTTGACGCTTCTATGGTCCGCTGGCGACGGCGTCGCCTGGCCCTCCGGCGTCGATCTCGCCCTGGGGCTCTATCTCGGCGCCGGCCCAATGGGACTGGGTTATTACTTCTGGTCGCGCGCCTTGAAGCTCGAAGGCAGCGGCAAGGTCGCGGTCGTCGCCTATCTCACGCCGATTGGCTCGACATTGCTGCTGACCCTGTCCGGTGAGCGGTTGACGACAACCGCAATTGCCGGCGCCGTCCTCGTCATCGGCAGTTGTATCGCGGTCGGCCTGGAGCGCTCGGAGGTGCAAGACTATGTTTGACGACAATGAACGTCTCGCCAGGCAGGAAGCGCATTGGCTGATCAAGGAATTTGGCGCCGAAGCACCGCTCTACGCGGCGATGAAGGCCGAAAAGGCGATTGAGCAGAAGGATTTCGGGCGCTGTGCCCGTTGGCGGCGTATTCTTGAGATATTGGCCGACGCTCGGACGACCAAGTCTGCTGCTTCCAAGTATTAGATTTTCTAATTTGCGCAGCGTCGATTTTCCATAAAAATAGTTGACGCCAAGTCTTGATTCGTTTTGGCACTTGGCGCCCGTTGGGGGACGCGGTTAAAGAGATACATCGACGAAAGTCTTCGCTGGGGTGGATGGCTTTCTCGCAAATAGGATGAAAGAATTGTCAAATATCGAGGATAAGACCGTTATAGAGCTAACGGCCGATATTGTCTCGGCCTATGTCGGCAACAATCCACTCCCAGCTTCCGGCCTACCTGACCTGATTGCCAGCGTCAGCGCCTCGGTTCGAAAACTGGCTGGCGCGGTCGTCGTGGAAAGCCCGAGCCTGGTTCCGGCCGTAAACCCCAAAAAGTCGGTATTTCCCGACTACATCATCTGCCTGGAGGACGGAAAGAAGTTCAAGTCGCTCAAGCGACACCTCAGGACAGACTATGGTCTGAGCCCGGACGACTATCGGGCCAAATGGAGCCTGCCGCCGGACTATCCGATGGTCGCTCCGAATTACTCGGCGACCCGGTCGGCACTGGCAAAGTCGACGGGACTTGGCCGCAAACCGGCAGCAGCGCCGGCCGCCGTGGCAAAGGGTGCCAAGCGCAAGGCGGCTGGCTAAGCGCGAAGCGTCCCGGCCAACCGGCCTGGACGCGACAGCCAATGGAACCCGGAAAGCGGCTTTGCCCTTCCGGGTTCACCGTCTGATTTGCGGTTGATCGCGCAGAACCACGTTCAGCAACGAACTGTGCACCACGAGTTTCCCATTGTACTCGATGAATCCGAGGTCGCGGAACTTGTTCATGAAGTGCTGACTCCCGGTCGCGTTGTGCCGATCATTTCGGCAAGCGTCTCCTGGTTGACCTTGCCGAGAAAGGGTTCGGGCTTTTCCTCCTTGCCGAAATTTGCCAGCAGCAGAAGTGCCGTGCCAGGCGCTTTTCGCTGAAGCCGCGACATCGCCTTGCGAGAATATCTTCTGGTGGCCACCAATTCGCCTCGCGCTCCCGCCTGTGTTTCAGGCCTTGTGCGGCCAACTGGCCCGCAAGGTCTTGCGAAGAGTTGATGTCCGGTGCAAAAGCGCGGCCATGCTGATCATCAACGACCTTTCGCTCCGCATGGCCGGGCGCCTGCTTCTCGACCATGCCTCGCTGACCTTGCCGGCCGGCACCAAGGCCGGCCTTGTCGGCCGCAACGGCACCGGCAAGACGACGCTGTTCAAGGCCATCACCGGCGATTTTCCCTCCGAGACCGGTTCGATCAGCCTGCCGAAGAACACGCGCATCGGCCAGGTGGCGCAGGAAGCGCCGGGAACCGAGGAGCCGCTGATCGAGATCGTGCTCAAGGCCGACCTCGAACGCACGGCGCTGCTCGAAGAGGAAAAGACCGCGGCCGATCCGCACCGCATCGCCGATATTCACATGCGGCTGGCCGACATCGACGCGCATTCGGCCGAGTCCCGCGCGGCCACCATCCTCGCCGGCCTCGGCTTCGATGACGCAGCGCAGCGCCGGCCGGCCTCGTCCTTCTCCGGCGGCTGGCGCATGCGCGTGGCGTTGGCCGCCGTGCTGTTTTCAGAGCCTGATCTGCTGCTGCTCGACGAGCCGACCAACTATCTCGACCTCGAAGGCACGCTGTGGCTGGAAAATTACGTGTCGAAATACCCGCACACGGTTCTGCTGATTTCGCACGACCGCGACCTGCTCAACCGTGCCGTCAACTCGATCGTTCATCTCGACCAGAAGAAGCTGACCTTCTGGCGCGGCGGCTACGATCAGTTCGAGCGCCAATACACCGAGCAGAAGGAATTGCAGGAAAAGGGCCGCGTCAAACAGGAGGCCGCCCGCAAGCACATGGAATCCTTCGTCGAGCGGTTCCGCGCCAAGGCGTCCAAGGCCAGACAGGCGCAGTCACGCATCAAGGCCCTGGAAAAGATGAAGCCGATCGCGGCGATCGTGAACGATTCGGTGCGGCCGTTCTCTTTCCCCGAACCGGTGAAGACTGTGGCATCGCCGATCGTGGCGCTGAACAACGTCAATGTCGGCTACACCGAAGGCCAGCCGATCCTGAAGAAGATGACGTTGCGCATCGACGCCGACGACCGCATCGCGCTGCTTGGCGCCAACGGCAACGGCAAGTCGACCTTCGCCAAGCTGCTGTCGGGCCGCCTCAAGCAGGAGAGCGGGACCATGACGGTGGCGCCCGGGCTGAAGGTGGCGATCTTCGCCCAGCACCAGCTCGACGATCTGCGTCCGGACGAAAACGCCTATGAGCATGTCCGCCGGCTGATGCCCGAGGCGCCGGAATCCAAGGTGCGCGGCCGCGTCGCCCAGTTCGGTCTGACGACCGAGAAGATGAATACGCCCGCCAAGGACCTGTCCGGTGGCGAGAAGGCGCGCCTTTTGATGGGCCTGTCGGCCTTCGAGGGGCCGAACCTGTTCATTCTCGACGAACCGACCAACCATCTCGACATCGACAGCCGTGAATCGCTGATCCATGCGCTGAACGAATTTCCCGGGGCCGTCATCCTGATCTCGCACGACCGCCATTTGCTTGAGGCGACCGCGGATCGGCTGTGGCTGGTCAAGGATGGCGCGGTCAACGCCTATGATGGCGACCTGGAGGACTACAAGACGCTGGTCACCGGCGTGTCCGGCGACCGCCGCGGCAAGCGCGAGGCCGACAAGGCGTCAAAAGCCGACCGCCGCCGCGATGCGGCGGCGCGCCGTGCCGCCTTCGAACCGCTGGCCAAGGAAATCCGCGCCACAGAAGCGCTGATGGACCGCCTCCGCAAACGCATCGACGGCATCGAGGACGAACTGGCCAATCCGGCGATCTATGAAAAGGATCCCTCGACGGCGACGCGCCTGGCCAAGGAGCGCTCGCAACTCGCCCAGACGCTGGCCGGCCACGAAGAAAAATGGCTGACCATGTCGGCCGAGTATGAGGAAGGCACGGCGGAGTAGGGGGAGCGTTCTTTCGTTTGGGAGAGAAGGAAGGGCGCTATCTGGCCCTACACGCCACGTGCGAAACTCGCTAGACATGCGTCATGAACCAGCACGCCAAGCTCCGCATCGGCCATTCGGCCTGTCCGCATGATTGCCCGTCCACCTGCGCGCTCGAGGTCGAGTTGCTCGACGGCAACCGCATCGGCCGTGTCCATGGCGCCAAGGCCAACAGCTACACATCCGGCGTCGTCTGCGCCAAGGTCGCGCGCTATGCCGACCGCGTCCACCACCCCGACCGCTTGCTGAAGCCGCTGATCCGCGCCGGCGCCAAAGGCGACGGCGTCTGGCAGGAAGCGAGCTGGGAGGCGGCGCTCGACCTCGTCGCCGAAAAGTTCATCGCGGCCGAAGACAAATACGGCTCGGAGACGGTCTGGCCCTATTTCTATGCCGGCACGATGGGGCTGGTGCAGCGCGACGGCATCGACCGGCTGCGTCACGCCAAGAAATATTCGGGCTTCTTCGGGTCGATCTGCACCAATCTCGCCTGGACCGGCTGGATGATGGGGGCGGGCGCCCTGCGTGGGCCCGACCCGCGCGAAATGGCGAAATCCGACTGCGTGGTGATCTGGGGCACCAATGCCGTGGTCACGCAGGTCAATGTGATGACCCATGCCATCAAGGCGCGCAAGGAACGCGGCGCTAAGATCGTCGTCGTCGACGTCTATGAAAACGCGACGATGAAGCAGGCCGACATGGGCCTTGTGCTGAAGCCCGGTACCGACGGCGCGCTGGCCTGCGCGGTCATGCATGTGCTGTTCAGGGAAGGCCTGGCCGACCGCGCCTATCTCGAAAAATACACCGACGACCCGAAGGGGCTGGAGGCGCATCTTCGGACACGATCCCCTGAATGGGCGGCCGAGATCACGGGCCTGTCGGTCACCGAGATCGAGGCCTTTGCCCGCCTCGTTGGCACGACCAAGAAAACCTATTTCCGTCTCGGCTACGGCTTCGCCCGCCAGCGCAACGGCGCCGTCAACATGCATGCCGCCTCCTGCATCGCCGCGGTCACGGGCAGCTGGCAGTATGAGGGCGGCGGCGCCTTCCATTCGAATTCCGGCATCTTCAAGCTTAACCAGGAGGTGCTGGAAGGCACCAGGATGCGCGATCCCTCGATCCGCCATCTCGACCATTCGCGCATCGGCCCGGTGCTGACCGGCGCCGGCGACGCGCTCTACGGCGGGCCGCCGGTGACGGCGATGCTGATCCAGAACACCAACCCGGTGAATGTCGCGCCGGAGCAGCGGCTGGTAAGGCAGGGCTTTCTGCGCGACGACCTGTTCACTTGCGTGCACGAGCAGTTCATGACCGACACCGCCAGGCTGGCCGATGTCGTGCTGCCGGCGACGATGTTTCTCGAACATGACGACGTCTACAAGGGCGGCGGCAACCAGCACATCACGCTCGGTCCCAAGCTGATCGAGCCGCCGGAAGGGCCGCGCACCAACCATTTCGTCATCGAGCAACTGGCCGCGCGCCTGGGGGTCGCAGACCGCCCGGGTTTCGGCCTGACCGAACAGCAGCATATCGACATCATTCTCGGCAAGCGTGGGCTGGGCAGTTTCGACAGCTTGAAAGAGCAGAAATGGGTCGATCTGCAGCCGGATTTCGAGGCCGCGCATTTTATCAACGGGTTTGGCCATGCGGATGGTAAATTCCGCTTCCGCGCCGACTGGACCGGCCAGGCGGCTCCCAACCGGCCGCCGAAGAGCATGGGCCTGTTCGGACCGGTGGAACGGCTGCCTGAGTTTCCCGACCATGTCGACCTGATCGAAGTGGCCGACGAAGCGCATCCATTCCGGCTGACGACCTCGCCGGCACGCAACTTCCTCAACTCGACCTTTGCCGAAACGCCGGTGTCGAAGGAAAAGGAAGGCAGGCCGGCACTCCTCCTGCATCCCGACGACGCGGCGGACCTTGGGCTTGCCGACGGAGACCGTGTCGAGGTCGGCAACCGGCGCGGCGAGCTGGTGCTGCATGCCAAATTCTTCGACGGCATCAAGCGCGGCGTGGTGATAGCCGAAGGCATCTGGCCGAACAGCGCGCATGAGCGCGGCGAGGGCATCAACGTGCTGACAGGCGCCGATGCACCCGCGCCCTATGGCGGTGCTGCCTTCCACGACAACAAGGTCTGGCTGCGCAAGGCGGATTGAGCGGGGCGGAACCAGGTCGTCCGCGAGCCCATCACACCGGCAAGATCTCGGCCGCCTTCGTCCTGTTCAGCCGGTGCCTTATGTCGTCGGCGATCGCCTGGGCCTCGATCCCGATCTCGCGCAGCAATCCGGTGACTGCATTGTGGAAACCGATGAGGTAGAGGCCGAGATCCGAAGCTTTGGGGGTCACTCCACTGCGGTCCGGCTGGATGCCGGGCTCGAGAAATCTGGCATAGCCCGGCCGGTAACCGGTGGCGAAGATGATCGCGTCGAATTCGCCGTGTTTGCCGTCGGCGAAACGGGCGCCGCGTTCCGAAATCTCGGCGATATCGGGCGCGACCTTGATCGCGCCTTCGCGGATCTTGCCGATGGTGCCCACATCGATCACCGGAATGCGCGATGCAATCGCAATCTGCTCCAGCAGTCCCTGTCCCGGCCGTTTGAGCCCGTATTTTTCCAGCCTGCCCAGCGCCAGGTCGAGAATGACCGGGAAAAGAACATCGTTGAAGCGCTGCGGCCCCAGGCGCGCGGCCATGCCGACCATCTGGATGGGCACGCCGAACAGTTCGCGCGGCACGATATGAACGCCGCCGCGCACGGAAATCGTCGGCCGTGCGCCGTTTTCCGCCAGATCGAGCGCAATCTCCGCACCGGTGTTGCCCATGCCGATGACCAGCACCGACTGACCGGCGAAAGGCCTGGCATTGCGATAGTCCGCGCTGTGCAATGTCTTGCCCGTGAAGGTATCGATACCGGCAAATCCAGGCCGCAAGGGCTCGGCATTGTAACCTGACGCGATCACCACATGTTTGGCGCGCAACGGCCTGGATAGCGCGTCCACACGCCAGCCGCGACCGTCCCGGGTGACCGCCTTCACCGTTTCTCCAAAGCGGGGCTTGAGGTCGAAGCGTTGCGCGTAGGCATCGAGATAGTCGACGAAGAGCGCACGCGGCACATAACGCGGATAGTGTTTGGGGAAGGGCACGAAGGGCAGCGACGAATAGCGCTTGGTCGTATGCAGGTGGACGCGCTCGTAATGGCGCCGCCAGGCAGGCGCGGCCTGCTGCTCTTTTTCGATGATGATGAAGTCGACGCCCGCCTGCCGCAGGCATGCGGCGACTGCCAGGCCCGCCGGCCCGGCACCGATGATCGCTACTGTCGTGGTGTCGTCCAAGCGCGCCTCCCAGCTCAATTCGCGTCCTGAGAATGTCAAAAGCATGGCGGGACGGACTGGACCCTGCCCGCCGGCAAGCTCAACCCGGCAACGGCACGGTCAGCCCGACCTTGACGCGGTCCATGGCCACGAAGGTGCGGAATTTCCGGACATTGTTGCTGCCGAAGAACAGCTTTCGCGTCAGCGCCTCATAGGCGCCCATGTCGGCCACGGTGATGACGAGGATGAAGTCGGCCTCGCCGGTGACGTAATAGCATTGCTGCACTTCGGGCGTTTGCGAGAATTGCCGCTTGGCCGCGTCGATAAGCTCGGTGCGCTCGCTCTCCAGCTCCACCTCGACGAAGATGGTGATGGGCTGGCCGACCGCCGCGGGTTCGATGATCGCGACATTGCTTGCAATGACGCCCGCCTGCTCCATGCGCTTGATGCGGCGCTGCACGGCCGGTGCCGACAGGTTCACCGCTTCGCCGATCAGCCGCTGCGGTGTCGTGTTGTCTCGCTGCAGGATGGCAAGGATGGCGAGATCGAAACTGTCGAGTGAGGGCGATGATGGAGGCAACGGGCGGCATCCCGGTGAAACAAACTTGCATTTCGCAGGCCTAATTACAGCGCTCTTTGCGCCTGTCCTGCAATATGTTGTCGCTGACTGCCAAGGAGGCGCCCAGTGTTCCTGCCCAATCGCAATGCCTTGCACGGTGAGCCGCTTGATGCGACCGATGCCGAAACCCTCGGGATCGCGGGCGCGGACACGGTCGAGCGCTTTCTCGCCCATCGTGACAATCACGCGATGACGCCGCTGCACGCGCTGCCGACGCTGGCGGGCGAACTTGGCCTCGCTGCGCTGCATGTCAAGGATGAGGGCTTTCGTCTCGGCCTGGGCAGCTTCAAGGCGCTGGGCGGCGCCTATGCTGTTTTCCGCCTGGTGCTGGAAGAGGCCGGCAAGCGCCTTGGCCGCCCCGTCGATATCGAGGATCTCGATCGTGCCGATGTTCGCTCGGTCGCCGCGAAGATGACATTTGCCTGCGCCACCGACGGCAATCACGGCCGCTCGGTCGCGCAAGGCGCCGAGCTTGCTGGCGCCAGGGCCGTGATCTTTGTCCATGCCGGCGTCAGCGACGGGCGCATTGCTGCCATAGCCCGCTACGGCGCCGAGATGGTTCGCGTCGATGGCAATTATGACGATTCGGTCAGGCAAGCGGCGCAGGTCGCGGCCGAGAAGGGCTGGAGCGTGGTGTCGGATACGTCGTGGCCCGGTTATGAGCGCATCCCCGGCCTGGTCATGCAGGGCTATACGGCGATCGTGCGCGAAGCGCTGCGCCAACTCGGCGAACCGCCAACCCATGTCTTCGTCCAGGCCGGCGTTGGCGGCATTGCCGCGGCGGTGGCCGGCCATCTCGCCATCGTGCTCGGCGACGCCAGGCCGACCTTCACCGTCGTCGAGCCGGCGCGCGCGGCCTGCGTTGTCGCGGCTGCCCGGGCAGGGCATGTGGTCAAGGTGGCGCACGACCAGCCGACGGTCATGGCCATGCTTGAATGCTATGAGGCCTCTCAGGTCGCCTGGCGCGTGCTGGCGCGCGTCGCCGATGCCTTCATGACCGTGGACGAGGACGACGCCGTCGCGGTCATGCGGCGGCTGGCCCGGCCTGCCGGCAGCGATCCGGTGATCGTCGCCGGCGAGAGCGGCGGCGTCGGTCTTGCCGGACTGGTCCGGGCGATGGCCGAAAACAGGGCCGATCTAGGCCTCGACGGCAAATCCCGCGTGCTGGTGGTCAACACCGAAGGCGCCACCGACCCGCATCGCTATGCCGAACTGGTCGGCTTGAGCCCGGCCGAGGTGCTGGCCGGCAAGCTCGCTGCCGAGGCAACAGCATGATTGCTGTCGATGCACAGCGCCTGGTTGGCCGTATCCGCGAACTCGGCGCCGTTGGCCGCGACGGCGAGGGCAGGCTGACCCGGCTCGCGGCCTCCGACACCGACAGACAGGGCCGCGACCTCTTCCTCGGCTGGCTGCGGCAGGCCGGGCTCGATGTCGCTATCGACCGCATTGGCAACATTTTCGGCATCTGGCAAAGTGCCGGCAATGCGGGCGAAGCGCCGCTGCTCATCGGCTCGCACATCGATACAGTCATCGACGCCGGCATCTATGATGGCTGCTACGGCGTGCTTGCCGGGCTGGAGGTGATCGAGACGCTGAAGGCGTCGGGTTTCCCGCCGGCGCGCCCGCTCGCCGTCGCGGCCTTCACCAATGAGGAGGGCGTGCGCTTCTCCCCCGACATGATGGGCTCGCTGGTCCATGCCGGCGGCGTCGATGTCGAGGCGGCGCTCGCCGCTGTCGGCACCGACGGCAGCACGCTCGGGCAGGAACTCGCCCGTATCGGCTATGCGGGGGAACGCGAACCCGGCTTTCTCAAGCCGCACCTCTATGTCGAACTGCACATTGAACAGGGACCGCTCCTGGAGCGCGAAGGCATTCCGATCGGCGCGGTGGAGACCCTGCAAGGCATCTCCTGGCAGCGCATCACCCTCGATGGCGTCGCCAACCATGCCGGCACCACGCCGATGTCGATGCGCTGCGACGCCGGATATGCCGCGGCACGCGTGGTCACCTTCCTGCATGACCTTGCAGCGGCCTCCAACGCGCCGACCGTTGCCACCGTCGGCACGATGCGATTCGAGCCGAATGCCATCAACGTCATCCCATCGCGCGCCGTCTTCACCGTCGACCTGCGCGATCCCGACGAGCAGCGCCTGCAAGCACAGGAGGCGTCGCTGGCCGCCTTTCTCGAACAGCTCGCCGCCGAGGGCATCACCGTGTCGGTCGAGCGGCTGGCCCGCTTCGAGCCGGTTGTCTTCGACGGGCAGGTCGTCGAATTGATCGAGGCTGCCGCCAGGAAGCGCGGGCTTGCCTCGCGGCGAATGACCTCGGGCGCCGGCCATGACGCGCAGATGATAGCGCGCATGGCGCCGGCGGCGATGATCTTCGTGCCGAGCGCCGGAGGCATCAGCCACAGCCCGCATGAATACACCGAGGATGCCGAGCTTGTTGCCGGTGCCAACATCCTGCTTGATGTCGTCGCTGAACTCGCCGCGCTCAAGGGCTGAACAAAATGGCTGAACTCGATCCAGAAACGCTGAAGCGAGAGATGATCAATTGGCGGCGCGACCTGCACGCGCACCCCGAATTCGGCTTCGAGGAGAAACGCACTGCGGCCTTCGTCGCGGCCAAGCTGCGGGAATTCGGCCTGGACGATGTCGCCGAGGGTGTCGGCGGCACCGGCGTCGTCGGCACTTTGAAGCGCGGCACCGGCAACCGTGCCATTGCGTTGCGCGCCGACATGGATGCGCTGCGCATATCGGAGCAATCGAGCGCGCCCTACCGCTCCGGCAATCCCGGCGTCATGCACGCCTGCGGCCATGACGGCCACACCGCCATGCTGCTTGGCGCGGCAAAGCTGCTGGCGGGTGAGGGTGGTTTCGACGGCACCGTGCGCTTCATCTTCCAGCCGGCCGAGGAGTGGGGCAGGGGCGCGCTGGCCATGCTCGACGACGGCCTGATGCAGCGCTTTCCCTTCGACGAGATCTTTGGCCTGCACAACATGCCTGGCCTTCCCGTCGGGCATTTCGAGACCCGTGCCGGCCCTGTCATGTCGGCAGAGGATAATTTCGAGATCGTGCTCAGGGGGTTCGGCGGCCACGCGGCGCGGCCGCATTCGGGCAACGAAACGCTGGTCGCCGCCTGTGCGCTGGTCACCAATCTGCAGACCATCGTTTCGCGCCGCCTGAGCCCGGCCGACATAGCGGTGGTTTCGGTGACCGAACTGATCACCGATGGCACCCGCAATGCGCTGCCTGGTCTTGCCCGCATCCTCGGCGATACGCGCAGTTTTCGCCCCGAGGTCAGCGCGGCGATCGAACGCCAGATGCGCACCATCGCCGAGGGCACCGCGGCCGCCTACAACATTGCCGCCGAGGTCAACTACACCAGAGAATTCGTGCCTTTGCACAATGATGCCGAACTGGTCGAGGCGGCCTTCGCCGCTGCCAAGAAAGTCTTCGATCCCGGCAATGTCGCGGTTGCCCGCGAGCCGATGACGGCGTCGGAGGATTTTGCCCGATTCCTCGATCACGTGCCGGGCTGCTTCGTGTTCCTCGGCAATGGCGAGGCCTCGGCGCCGCTCCACAATTCCAGCTATGACTTCAATGATGACGGGCTGGTCTTCGGCGCCAGTTTTCATGCCGCCATCGCCAGGCAACGGCTCGGAATTTGACCGGCCGCAGCCCCCCTTCGGCACGCCTTTGCCGGTGGAAAACGCCTGGAAAAGGCCGAAATCCGCTACCCCACATGACGCAGCGGCAAGACTCAGCTAGGCTGTGTGGTGCGGCGGACCTGATTTATCCGCTTGGCCGGCGCCTTCTCCTCCCAAGCGGCGCCGGCCTTCTTCCCGTGCCGACCGCCTGGTAAATTAGCATTCATTAAATTTAGAATATTCGCACTTGCAGGGCGTTAGCGTCTTTCTGGCATGGAAGACGCTGGTCCTTGGCTGTTGCGGGAAGGCCAATGCGCGGGCGGAACTGGATAAGGGCGTTGCGTCAGGACGAGGCGCGGCAGGTGCGTGCGCGCATCGCCGAACTCGAAAGAAACCTTACAATGGCATTCCCGGCCCGAGGCCGTCAGCTGCAACAGGACGCCGGGCACGAATTGCGCAATGCCAAGTTCCGCCTCGAGCGGCTCGAAGAATGCATCGCGGCAATGCAATGAGGTTTCGACGGGTCCTCAGTGCACTGGATCATCTCAGTTGCCCAACACTCTCCGTGTTCATGACAGGATTGCTGGCATAGGAGCTTTGTTCGGCACCAGGAGCCTTGGTCGGTGGCAATTTGTTGTCGCAGGCCGAGACAGCCAAAGCGACCAGGACAAGGGCTAATCCTAGCTTCTTCATCGCTATCGCCTCCTTGCTTTCAACGACCCGCCATCGGTTTGGTTGCGAACTTGGCGCGATGGAACAAACCGTCATGTTTCCGGTTGACCCTCATCAGAGGAGACCGCGGCATGATCCGTTTGCTTCTGGCAGGTACTTTTGCCTTTCTCGCATACCGCCTCGCGCGCAAGATGATCGATGACGTGCCCGGCGACATCGATCCCCTGTTGCTGCCCGCGCCGAGAAGTGACCGCGAAGCTCTGCGCCGCCAATCGGCGGCCATGGGTGTCGATCCCCGGCGGTAGAGCAATTCCAGGAAAAGTGTGAAGCGGTTTTCCCTGGAAAAGCGTAGCGCTTTCCCTTGAGAGTTGCGCCAAGACCAAGGGGCCGTCGCAAAGCTTCTATGTTGCGAACAAAGCGGAAACGATGCTTGATGGGCGATGAACCTCGCCGCTCATGATTCGACCTTTGTGGAATCGACTGCCCAGCCCGCCTATCTCGCGCGGCTGAACGATGCCCAGCGCCAGGCCGTCGAGCATGGTGACGGCAAGATCGCCGGGCCGTTGCTGGTCATTGCCGGCGCCGGCTCGGGCAAGACCAACACGCTGGCGCATCGCGTCGCTCATCTCATCGTCAGGGGTGCCGACCCGCGCCGTATCTTGCTGATGACCTTTTCGCGGCGCGCCGCATCCGAAATGGCGAAACGTGTCGAACGTATTGCCGGCGAGGTGCTCGGCCGCGACGCCGCGGTGATCACCGATGCGCTGACCTGGGCCGGCACTTTTCACGGCATCGGCGCCCGGCTGTTGCGCGACTATGCGCTGGAGATCGGCCTCGACCCGGCCTTCACCATCCATGATCGCGAGGATTCCGCCGACCTGATGAATCTGGTGCGCCACGAACTCGGCTTCTCGAAAACGGAAGCGCGCTTTCCGACCAAGGGCACCTGCCTTGCCATCTATTCGCGCGCCGTCAACGCGCAGGCGCCGCTCGGCGAAGTGCTGGGGTCGGCCTTCCCCTGGTGCGCCGGCTGGGCCGAGCAGTTGAAGCAGTTGTTCGCCGGCTATGTCGAGGCCAAGCAGGCGCAGAACGTGCTCGACTATGACGATCTGCTGCTCTACTGGGCGCAGATGGCGGCCGAGCCGGACATAGCGGCGCATCTGGGCGGGCGTTTCGACCATGTTCTGGTCGACGAATACCAGGACACCAACCGCCTGCAGGCTTCGATCCTGATGGCACTGAAACCCGACGGCGCCGGGCTGACGGTGGTCGGAGACGATGCGCAGTCGATCTATTCGTTCCGCGCCGCCGAGGTGCGCAACATCCTCGATTTTCCAAAACAGTTCGCGCAGGCCGCCGATGTGGTGATGCTGGAGCGCAATTACCGCTCGACGGAAACCATTCTGGCCGCCGCCAATGCGGTGATCGGCGAGGCCTCGGAGCGCTTCACCAAGAACCTTTGGTCGGAGCGCAAATCATCAGACAAGCCAAGGCTGGTCAGCGTCCGCGACGAGGTCGAGCAGGCCAACTTCGTCTGCGATACCATCCTCGCCGAGCGCGAGGCCGGTACGGCACTGAAATCGCAGGCGGTGCTGTTTCGCGCCTCGCACCACAGCGGGCCGCTGGAGATCGAGCTGACGCGGCGCAACATTCCCTTCGTCAAGTTCGGTGGCCTGAAATTCCTCGATGCCGCCCATGTCAAGGATGTGCTGGCTGTGCTGCGCTTTGCCGAAAACCCGCGTGACCGCGTCGCCGGCTTTCGCGTTCTGCAGCTGATGCCGGGTATCGGCCCTTCGGCTGCCGCGCAGATCGTCGAGACGATGACGACAGCGCTGGATGAAGCGATGGGCTTGGCCGGATGGCGGCCGCCGCAGCGCGCGGCGGACGACTGGCCCGGTTTCGTCTCGCTCTATTCCGGCCTGCGGGCCGGCGCCAAATGGCCAGCCGATCTCGAACAGGTCAGGCTCTGGTACGAACCACATCTGGAACGCATCCATGAGGATGCCATCACACGCCGCGCCGACCTGTTGCAACTCGAGCAGATCGGCTCGGGCTACGCCTCGCGCGAGCGCTTCCTGACCGAGCTCACGCTCGATCCGCCTGATGCAACCAGCGACCAGGCTGGACCGCCGCATCGTGACGAGGACTATCTGATCCTTTCGACCATCCACTCGGCCAAGGGCCAGGAGTGGAAGAACGTCTTCGTGCTCAACACCGTCGATGGCTGCATCCCGGCCGATCTCGGCGTCGGCACCAAGGAAGATATCGAGGAGGAGCGCCGGCTGCTCTATGTGGCGATGACGCGGGCCAAGGACAGCCTCAACCTCGTCATGCCGCAGCGCTTCTTTCCCCATGGCCAGGCCGCGCGCGGCGATCGCCATCTCTATGCCTCGCGCACGCGCTTTATCCCGGCCTCGATTCTCGCCGCGTTCCAGCAGATGTCGTGGCCGGGCGCACAGGCGGCACAGGGCAGGGCGCCCCGGCCGGACGTGCGCGTCGATATCGGCGCGCGCATGCGCGGCATGTGGAAATAGCTGAAACCATGGTGCAGCCGTCGATCAGGATCGCCATCGCCGGGGCGCGGGGCCGCATGGGGCGGCAGATGGCCGAGGCCGTTCTGGCCGATCCGCGGCTGGCGCTTGCCGCCCGCTTCCATCGCCCGGGCAGTGTCGGCGACCGGCTGGTGAGCCGCGACGAGGCGCTCGCCGTGGCCGATGTGGTGATCGATTTCACCACGCCGGCGGGCTCCGCCGATCTGGCGAGGGTTTGCGCAAACCGGGGCGGCCCCGCTTTGGTGATCGGCTCGACCGGTTTCGATGCCGCCGAACTGGCTGATATAGCCGATGCCGCGAAAGCGGTTCCCATCGTCCGCTCCGGCAGTTTTTCGCTCGGGCTCAACATGCTGGTCGGGTTGGTCGAGCGGGCGGCGAGAGCGCTCGCCCCCGAAGATTGGGACGCCGAGATCTTCGAGGCGCATCATCGCCACAAGATTGATGCGCCGTCGGGCACCGCGCTGATGCTGGGACAAGCCGTCGCCGGTGGACGCGGCGTCGAACTGGACGCGGTCGCAAGGCGCGCCCGCGACGGCGTCACCGGCGCGCGGCCGGCCGGCGAGATCGGTTTTGCGGTGGCTCGCGGCGGCAGCATCGTCGGCGAACACAGCGTCACCTTCTGTGCCGAAGGCGAGCTTGTTACCGTGTCGCACGCTGCCGGCGACCGCATCATGTTCGCTCGTGGCGCCATCGCCGCGGCACTTTGGCTGCCGGGACGCAAGCCCGGCGAATACGATATGCGCGACGTGCTGGGATTTAATCGCTGAACTTGGCACGGCGTGCATTTTCACGCCGCCGCTATTGTCCGCCGGCCGCGGCTTGCCGATCCGCAAGCCTTGCCGTCATTTTCGGCTTTACCCTGAAAGCTGGATGAAAGGTTGGTGCCATAACTCTTGTCCGGCGCCCCCATATTGTCGCGCAAAAGCGATGGGAGAGAGAGGGGCGCGGGAAACGAACAAAGGGAAGAGGCCATGTCGCTCGCGCGAATTCTGCTCGATTCAGCCGCCACAACCGCACTCGTCGCCACCATGGCCTTGTCAGCGCCGTCCGTACACGCTGCCGACAAAGTTTCCATCATGGTCGGCGGCTACGAGAAGCAGATTTACCTGCCAGCCAAACTGACCGAAGCACTCGGTTACTTCAAGGACGAGGGTCTCGACGTCGAGTTGCTGAATGAGCCGGCCGGGGTCGACGCCGAAAACGAGATGCTTGCCGGTGCCGTGCAAGGAGTTGTCGGCTTTTATGATCACTGCATCGATCTGCAGGCCAAGGGCAAATTCGTCGAATCCATCGTCCAGTTCAGCCAGGCGCCGGGCGAGGTCGAGCTCGTTTCGACCAAGCATCCCGAGATCAAGTCGCCCGCCGACTTCAAGGGCATGAGCCTGGGCGTGACCGGTCTAGGCTCATCGACGAATTTTCTTACGGAATATCTTGCCGTCAAGAACGGTTTGAAGCTCGGCGAATTCACCTCGGTTCCGGTCGGCGCCGGCAACACCTTCATTGCCGCCATGCAGCAGGACAAGATCCAGGCGGGCATGACGACCGAGCCGACGATCACGCGGCTGCTGAAGACAGGCGAAGCGTCCGTTCTCATCGACATGCGCACGATAGAAGGTACCAAGGCTGCTCTCGGCGGCACCTACCCGGCCGCCTCACTCTATATGCAGACAGATTGGGTCGAAGCGCACAAGGACATCGTGCAGAAGCTGGCCAATGCTTTCGTCAAGACGCAGAAGTTCATCAATTCGCATAGCGGCGCCGAGATCGCCGACAAGATGCCGAAGGACTATTATGTCGGCGACAAGGAAGGCTATGTGAAGGCCCTCGATGCCGGCAAGGCGATGTTCACCCCCGACGGGATCATGCCCGAGGGTGGACCTGAGACAGTGCTGACGGTTCTTTCAGCCTTCAAGAAGGAACTGCAGGGCAAGCAGATCGACCTTGCCAAGACCTACACCTCGGAATTCGTCAAGAACGCCAAGTAGCAGACAGTACCGGCGCGATGAACGACCAGCCGACCGGGGCCGGCTGCCCTCAGTTTTCACCTCCGGCGACCTTGGGGCCGACGGCGGGCGTCTGCTCTTATCCAGGAGTTCCACCATGGCTATTGAAAAAAATGCACCGGCTATCGAGCTGATCAACGTCAGTCGGCGTTTCCTTTCACCCACCGGCAAATCGCTGACGGCACTGCGCGACTTCACCATGACCGTACAGCGCGGCGAATTCGTCGCCGTTGTCGGCCCGACCGGCTGCGGAAAATCCACCACACTCAATCTCGTCACGGGGCTGGCAAGCCCAAGTGCCGGCGAGGTTCGTGTCATGGGCGCACCGGTCAAGGGTATAGACCCGCGCATCGGCTTTGTTTTCCAAAGCGATGCCCTGTTTCCGTGGCGAACCGTGATCGACAACGTGATGGCTGGTCCGCTCTTTCGCGGCAAGGCCAAGTCCGAAGCCACGGCCGCGGCGCGCGACTGGCTGGCGCGCGTCGGGCTGTCGCGTTTCGAGCAGCATTATCCGCACCAGCTTTCAGGCGGTATGCGCAAGCGTGTGGCGTTGGCGCAGACTTTCATAAACGGTCCGGAGATCCTGCTCATGGACGAGCCGTTTTCAGCGCTTGACGTGCAGACCCGCGTGCTGATGCATGAGGAACTGCTGCGCCTTTGGTCCGAAGCAAGGGCTTCCGTGGTCTTCGTAACCCATGACCTGGAAGAGGCGATTGCCTTGGCCGACAAGGTCTATGTCCTGACCGCCGGGCCGGCCACCGTGAAGTCGGTCTACACGATCGACCTGCCGCGCCCACGCGTCGTCGCCGACATCCGTTACGAACAAAGCTTCATCGATTACTCGCGCACCATCTGGGCCGACCTCAAGGAAGAGGTCGAGACCAGCTATGCACGCGCGGCAGCCTGAGGAGGAAAGCCATGACCGATGCCGCAATCGACATCAGAGCGGGCGCTTTCAAGCCTGGCACTTCCGACGCGGAAATCGAAGCGGCCGCGGCAAAAGCATCGCAGCGCCGCCGCCGCACCGTCATATTCTGGCGGGTCGCCATACTGGTCGCCTTTCTCGGCCTGTGGGAGATTGCCGCGCGCCTGGCGTGGATCGATCCGTTCTTCTACGCGATGCCGAGCGCGATCGCGCAGCGGCTCTATGAATGGACGACGGAAGGAACATCCGAGGGGCCGCTGTGGTATCATCTCTATGTTACCATGGAGGAGTCGGTCATTGGCTTCGTGACCGGTTCGGTAGCTGGCATCATCATCGGTGTCGCGCTCGGTCGCAACCGGATGGCCGCAGACATTTTCTCCATCTACATCAAGGTGATCAATTCCATCCCTCGCGTGGTTCTGGCGCCGATCTTCATCATGATCCTCGGCCTTGGCCTCGCTTCGAAAGTGGCGCTTGCCTTCGTCATGGTTTTCTTTGTTGTCTTCCACAATGCATTCCAGGGCGTGCGGGAGGCCGACAGGGCAATGATTGCCAATGCCCGTATCCTCGGGGCTTCCAACTGGCAGTTGACGCGCTCGGTGATCGTCCCTTCGGCGATGAGCTGGATCTTCGCCAGCCTGCATGTCAGCTTCGGCTTTGCCATCATCGGTGCGATCGTCGGCGAATTCGTCGGCTCGCGCTATGGCATCGGCCTGCTGATCAATATCGCCAAGGGATCCTTCGACGCTGCCGGCATGTATGCCGCCATCGTCATCGTCATGGTGGTGGCGCTCGGCGCCGAATATCTGATGACCATGGTCGAGGATCGCCTGGCGAAATGGCGCCCCCAGCCGCTGCATGAGACGCAGTGAGCGGCGACATGGGCTAGCTGCTTGCCAGCGGCAACCTCACGTCAACCACCAGACCGCCGGCCCCCCCCAACCCCCCGGTGGCGCGGCCCCCCGCGGTTTAGACGCCCACGCGCCCCCAGG
>NZ_VFTA01000030.1:0-80461 GCF_007003935.1 Mesorhizobium sp. WSM4310 | reverse complement strand
CTGCAAAGCGACCATCTCAGTGCGCCAAGCGCGGTGACGGACCGCCTGAACAAGTATGAAAGACGCAACTTTTTCTCCGTGTCGGGGGATGGCATCCCGTCCAAAACATATGCCGGACTTTCGGGCACGATTGACATATTTCCCACTATCCTCGACGCGCTGGGTGTGCCGCTCTCGAATGACCAGGCTGGCCTTGGCGTTTCGCTGCTTGGGGATCGACCGACGCTGGGTCAGGCACTTGGACAGGATCAGTTCGATGACGCCATCTATGCCGAGGATGTGCTCGTCAGGTCATTCTGGCAGTTGAAATCTACACGGACCGCCGTGGCGTCCGAGGCTGAGCCGCGTTAATGCGCGCCCGTGCATGTGTTCGATGCCAGATAGCGCCTGCCTGCCCAACGGCCTCAACCCGGTCAAGGCGATCGCCGAGATCAAGAGTTCTGCTCTGTCGCGCCGCTCGGATGTCTGTCAAAATCATGCTGTCGAAGAATCGGTAGAAAATTACCAATCCATGAGCGAAGACCTTCCCATCCTCTCCCCCATCGAAGCGCGCGTGCTCGGCTGCTTGATCGAGAAGAAGGAGCTGACGCCGGATGTCTATCCGCTGACGCTCAACGCGGCCCTTGCCGCCGCCAACCAGAAGACGGCGCGCGACCCGGTCATGGCGCTGGAACAGACGGAGGTGCACCGGGCGCTGAAGCTGCTCGAGCAGAAGGGGTTGGTGCGACAGATGTTCGGCTCGCGCGTCGAGCGCTACGAGCATCAGATGGCGCAACGCTTCTCGCTGACCACGCCGCAGACCGCCTTGATCGGCCTGCTCCTGCTGCGCGGGGCGCAGACGGCGCATGAACTGTTGGCTCGAGCCGAGCGCATGGCGCGGTTTTCATCCATCGAAGATCTGCGCGGTGAACTCGACATGCTGATCGGCCGCCGGCCGCCGCTGGTGCAGGAAATCCCGCGCGGGCCAGGCCAGCGCGAGGACCGCTACGTGCATCTTCTCGCCGGCCCGGTGGACGTTGCGGCTTTATCGGCGCAACGCAGTGCGCCGGCCATGCCTCACTCCGACCTGGAAGCGAGGCTGGAAGCACTGGAACAGGAAGTCGCCGCATTGCGCGCCCGGCTTGACGCGCTGGGCGCCTAGGCAACTGGCAATCATTATGGATGTTGGCGGAACAGCGCCCCCTCTGTCCTGCCGCACATCTCCCCCTCAAGGGGGGAGATTGGCAGCTCCGACCTCGGCGCTGGTCCGTTTTCTCAGCCAAGCCTGGCGTCGAGCGAGACCTTGATCGCGCCAAGCGCCTTGGAGACCGGGCATTCGGCCTTGGCCTTCTCGGCCAATTCCTTGAATTTCGCCGCATCGATGCCGGGCACCTTGCCGACCAGCGTGATCGCGCTGCCGGTGATGCCGGTGCCTGGAACCAGCGTCACCACCGCCTTGGCGTCGAGTTCGGCGGCGGGCGTGCCGTTCTCGGCCAGGAAGTGCGAAAGCTGCATGGCGTAGCAGCCGGCATGCGCGGCCGCGATCAGCTCTTCCGGGTTGGTGCCGGATTTGCCGCTTTCATCCTCGAAGCGCGCCTTGAACGAATAGGGTGTGCCCTTGAGCGTCCCGCTCTGGCTGTCGAGCGTGCCCTTGCCTTCTTTCAGATTGCCTTTCCAGACGGCGGTTGCGGTGCGGTCCATGAAGTCCTCCTTGGTTGTCGTGAACTCGGGGGTTGTCGTGAACTTGGCCCGGGTGAGCCCCCGCGTCCGCTCAACTATAGCGCGGGTGGGCGCGAACACCACCGCGCTGTTTGGACCACGCACGATGACGGCGCATTTGCCTTCGGAAAAAATATCCGCGCAAAAATGTCGACTTCCATGCGACCCGGCCGTCCTGTGGGCGGCCATGGGATTTGTGGCCTGATGGAGGTTCACATGGACAATCTGTTTTTCACACTGTGGAAGAGCCCAGGCCACGCGCCTGAGCGACAGGAAGACTTCTGGCTCGATCTGCCGGCGCCCGGCTTCGGCCGGCTGCTGGCGGCGGTCGCCATCATCGGAGTCGGGGTGTGCTTTCTCGATCATGCGGCGGCCAAAGGCCCGGCTGACAGCCTGATCGCCTCATCCTATGATTCGTCGCGATAAGGGAGATGGACATGCAATATGTTTGCCTGGTTTACGGTGAGGAGAAAGATCTCCACGCCATGACGACAGAGCGGTTGGCCAAGCTCGACGCCGATTCGCTGGCCCATGACCGGTCATTGGACCAACGCGGGATGCTGATCATCGCGCAAGCGCTGCAACCGGTGAAAACCTCGAAAACCGTTCGCAGGCGCCAGGGCAAGCGGCTGGTCACCGACGGCCCGTTCGCCGAAACCAAGGAGCAGTTGCTCGGTTTCGTCATGATCGAGGCGAAGGATCTCGACGAGGCGCTGGAAATCGCCGGCGAGATCCCGCTGGCCGAGATCGGCACCATCGAGGTGCGTGCGATCTACAACGTGCCGGGGTCATAGATGGCGTCCGGCTTCGACGGCAAGGCCCGTGGGCCAGGCTTGTTATTCGCCTAAGCTTCACCAGCCGCAAATTGAATTTTCTTCGCCACAAGCAACCCGCGCGTGTTGAAGCAGCGCGTCAGTTCTCCTATCGTCCCTCGGATTTCCGGGGGATTTCGACATGCCTTTCCTGATTGCTGTCCTTGGCGTGCTGGGTGCGGCTGCGTTCTGGTGGTACCGGATGAAGGCCATGAACGATGCCGCGCGCGAGGTCGCCGATGTCGTCGGGCGCGTGCAAGGCAATATCAGGCGCAAGAAGCTGCGCAAGCAGGCGGCCCTGTCGCCGCTGACGGCGATCGACGATCCGGTGGTGGCCGCAGCGACGCTGATTGCATCGATCGTCTCCGAGAATGGGCCCATCCTGCCGCAGCGCGAGGCCGTCATCCGGGCGGTGATCTCCGAGATCGCCGACAAGAAGAAGACCGACGAGGCGGTGATCTACGCCAAATGGGCGGCCTCACAGATCGACGACACCACCGTCGTCATCGACAAGCTGGCGCCGTTCCTGCGCGAGCGTCTCGACGTCGCCGAGCGCAACGATCTGCTGCAGATGGTCAACCGCGCCGCCCAGGGCGGCGAGAAGCGCCTCGAGATCGCCGACCAGCGCATGCTGCGGCTGCGGCAGAAGCTGGGTTTTGAAGTGAACTAGGCTGTGCAGCCAGGGCGTAGCGAATGCAGCCTTGAGGCAACGCCTCGCGCACGCGAACACAATCGCTTGCTTCGAATGTCGGAATTGGGTTCCCGCTCTGCGCATTTCATGGCGGCCCCCTCGCTACGACCGGCATAATTTATCGGTCCGTCGATTGGCTCAAGGAGAATTCGTATGCGTGGTCATTGTTTATGTGGCGCCATTGCTTTCGAGGTCGATGGTCCGGCACAAGCATGCGTGAGCTGTCATTGTGAAAGTTGTCGGCGGCAATGTTCTGCGCCGATGACCACCTATATTGGCGTCTTGGACGACCAATGGCGATGGCTGGGCAAGCCACCGAAGGTATTCAATTCTTCTCCCGGTGTGGAAAGAACATTTTGCGATCACTGTGGCTCGCCACTGTCTTTTCCGCTCAAAGAACATGTCCGGCGTCATGCATTTCTTTGCCGCGGCGATGGAGGAGCCGGAAAAATTTGCACCAACGCTGCATGTCGCTTTTGAGGAGAAGCTCCCCTGGTTGAAACTCGCCGACGGCCTGCCCACGCGTTTTGGGCCTGACTATAGGAAAGGCTAGATCGCCTCGCCTTTCAGCAGCCGCGGCGTGTCCGCGGACAATCCCGACGCCTGCCGGATGAAAAACTCCTTCAGGCGCGGCATGCGCTCGACGAGGCCGAGGCCGATGTCGCGGACGGTGCGCAGCGGGGTGATGTCGTTGGAAAACAGCCGGTTCAGCACATCCGTCGTGACGCCCATCTGCACCGTGTCGAAACGGCGCCATTGCTGGTAGCGTTCGAGCACGTCGAGTGCGCCGATGTCCTGGCCGAGCCGGTCGGCCTCGACGATTACCTCGGCAAGCGCTGCCACATCCTTGAAGCCGAGATTGAGGCCCTGGCCGGCGATCGGATGGATACCGTGGGCGGCGTCGCCGGCAAGGGCCACGCGCGGAGCGACGAAGGCGCGCGCGATGGTGAGACCGAGCGGCCAGGCGCGCGGCTTGTCGGCGACGCGGATCTCGCCGAGCTTCAGGCCGAAACGCTGTTCGAGCTCATGCTCGAAGACGAGATCGTCGCCTTCCACCAGCGCTTTGGCATCTTGCGCGCGTTCGACCCAGACGATCGACGAGCGGTTGGTGCCGTCCTCATCGGGTTTCAGCGGCAGCGTGGCGAAGGGGCCGGCCGGCAAGAAGTGCTCTTCGGCACGGCCATTGTGCGGTCGTTCATGCGCCACGGTGCAGACGATGCCGGACTGGCCATAGTCCCACTTCACCGTCTTGATGCCGGCCATGTCGCGCAGCTTCGAATTGACGCCGTCGGCGGCGACCAGCAACCGTGCGGTCAGCGCGGCGCCGTCGGCCAGATGCACGGTGATGCCGGCGCCATTGGTCTCGAAACCCTGCACGGCGACACCTTCGATGATGTCGATGCCGAGCGTTTCGGCCCTGGCGCGCAAGGCGCCGTTCAGCGACTTGTTGGCGACCATATGCGCGAAGGGCTCGCCCGGCGCCACTTCGCCGCCAAAGGTCAGGAACACCGGGCGCACCGGATCGGCGCTGCGCGAATCGGTGATGATCATCTCGGTGATCGCCTGCGCCTGCGGCGCGATCTCGGCCCAGACGCCGAGCTGGTCGAGCATGCGGCAGGCGGCAGCGGCAATGGCCGAGGCGCGGCCGTCGCGCTGCCAGGCGCCGGCGGGCGCGGCATCGACCAGCGCCACGGCCAGATGCGGTCGCGCCTGCTTCAGCGAGACGGCGGTGGCCAGGCCGACATAGCCCGCGCCGGCGACGAGAACATCGAGCCCGGATCTGGTCTTGGCGTCCGCCTTGCGTTCCATTGCCTTGGCTCCTTGCGCGCCGGCCCTGGCCCGCGCCCTTGACGGCTCGTTCTTCCTGTCGGAAACCGCCATAGCAACTTTGCGGCGAGGTCACAAAACATGACGGCGGCGATCGACGAGCTTCTGAGCATTCTCGACCTCGAGAGGCTGGAACACAATCTGTATCGTGGTCGCAGCCCCCAGGTGGAGTGGCAGCGCGTGTTCGGCGGCCAGACCATCGCCCAGGCGCTGGTTGCGGCGCAGCGGACGGTGGAACCGGACCGCTTCGTGCATTCGCTGCACGGCTATTTCATGCGGCCGGGCGACATCAGGGTGCCGATCGTCTACGAGGTCGACCGCATCCGCGACGGCGGCTCCTTCACCACCCGACGCGTGCTGGCGATCCAGCACGGACAGGCGATCTTTTCGCTGGAAGCCTCGTTCCAGGTCGACGAGAAGGGGCTGGAGCACCAGTTCGCGCTGCCCGACGACGTGCCGCCGCCGGAAGGGCTGCTGACGCAGCGCCAGCTGCTCGAAAGAGCCGAACGCGTGCCGGAGGCGGTGCGCCGCTTCTGGGCGCGCGAGCGGCCGCTGGAGCTCAGGCCGGTCAATCTCCAGCACTATGAAAGCCGCGACAAGCTGCCGCCCCGGCAGAATGTCTGGATCCGCCTTGCCGGCCCGGTTCCCGACGACCGCGCGCTGCAATCGGTGCTGCTGGCCTATCTCTCCGACATGACGCTGCTGGACACCTCGACCTTCGCGCATGGGCGCGGCCTGTTCGATCCCGACATCCAGGCGGCGAGTCTCGACCATTCGATGTGGTTCCACCGGCCGCATCCGCTCGACGGCTGGCTGCTCTATGCCCAGGACAGCCCGTCGAGTTCGGGATCGCGCGGCTTCAGCCGCGGCACGCTCTATGCGCGCGACGGCACGCTGATCGCCTCGATGGCCCAGGAAGGGTTGATCCGGCTCAAGCGTTGAGCATTGCGAGTCTTGTTTGAGCAGGATCACCGGACAAACGAAAACCGTTGTCCGAGAAAACCCGGCTCGGCTTTTCGGGATCATGCTCAAAGCCGGCAAATTAGGCAATTTCCAAAAATTGCATATTTTTTGAGCATGTGATGTGCCGCGGGCATTGGCACCTGCTGCCTCCAATCACCTCATTCCCTTTGTTTACAACAGGTTAACACCCTGCTTCGGCACTTGGCACGGAGCTTGAATCCTTGTGGGCACTCTCCGGCTCTTTGGGATCGGTGAAGTCGTGCAAACGCGGGGGACCGCAACAGCAAAGGGTGAAACCTTATGAAAATCGTGATGGCAATCATCAAGCCGTTCAAGCTGGACGAGGTACGCGAAGCGCTTACCGCCGTCGGCATCCAGGGCCTGACCGTCACCGAAGTCAAAGGCTACGGGCGTCAGAAGGGACATACGGAAATCTATCGCGGAGCGGAATACGCGGTCAGTTTCCTGCCGAAGATCAAGATCGAGGTCGCTGTCAGTGCCGACATGGTCGACAAGGCCGTCGAAGCCATCACTGCAGCGGCCAAGACCGGCCAGATCGGCGACGGCAAGATTTTCGTTTTCGGCATCGATCAGGCGGTGCGCATCCGCACCGGCGAAACAGACACCGACGCGCTCTGAGCGGCGAACACGTATTCCAATGGAGAGTTCAATGAATATTTCTTCCACCTTGAAGACGACGGGACGGGCGGCCCTTCTGGGCTCGCTTGCCCTGGCAGCATTGGGCAGCGTCGCCGCCTTTGCGCAGGAAGCCGCTCCGGCCGCTGCCGCCGCCGCGCCTGCTGCCGCGCCCACTCCGGTGCTCGACACCGGCAACACCGCCTGGATGCTGACCTCGACGGCCCTGGTGCTGATGATGACCATCCCGGGCCTGGCGCTGTTCTACGGCGGCATGGTGCGCAAGAAGAACGTGCTCGCCACCATCATGCAGAGCTTCGCCATCACCTGCCTGGTCACGGTGCTGTGGTTCATGTTCGGCTATTCGCTGGCCTTCACCACCAATGAATCCGCCAGCATGAACAGCTACATCGGCGGCTTCTCGAGATTCTTCCATCACGGCATCACCGTCTCGACGCTGTGGCTGCCGGGGGTCGCGAACATTCCTGAATTCGTCTTCTCGATGTTCCAGATGACCTTCGCCATCATCACGCCTGCCCTCATCGCCGGTGCCTTCGCCGAGCGCATGAAGTTCTCGGCGCTGCTGATCTTCATGGCGCTGTGGCTGCTGGTCGTCTATGCGCCGATCGCGCATTGGGTCTGGGGCGGCGGCTTCCTTGGCGCGGCCGGCGTGCTCGACTTCGCCGGCGGCACGGTCGTCCACATCAACGCCGGTGTCGCGGGCCTGGTCTGCGCGCTGGTCCTGGGTAAGCGCGAAGGCTACGGCACCACCAACATGGCGCCGCACAACCTGGTCTACTCGGTGATCGGCGCCTCGCTGCTGTGGGTCGGCTGGTTCGGCTTCAACGCCGGTTCGGAACTGGCGGCCGACGGCCTTGCCGGTGCCGCCATGCTCAACACCCAGGTCGCCACCGCCGCGGCGGCTCTCGCCTGGATGTTCGCCGAATGGATCGTCGCCAAGAAGCCCTCGGTGCTCGGCATCATCTCGGGTGCCGTCGCCGGTCTCGTCGCGGTGACGCCGGCTTCCGGCTTCGTCAACCCGACCGGCGCCTTCATCGTCGGCATCGTCGCCGGCGTGATCTGCTACATCTCGGCGGTCAAGGTGAAGCACATGTTCGGCTATGACGACTCGCTCGATGCCTTCGGCGTCCATGGCGTCGGCGGCGTGGTCGGTGCGTTGCTGACCGGCGTGCTCGCCGATCCGGCGATCAATGCGCTCGGCAAAGACGCTTCCATCGGCAAGCAGCTCTACGGCATCGTCTTCACCATCCTGTGGACGGCGATCGCCACCTTCGTAATCCTCTACATCGTCAAGGCGCTGGTCGGCCTGCGTCCGACGACCCAGGAAGAGGTCGAAGGCCTCGACATCTCCCAGCATGGCGAAGTGGTGCCGTAAGGCCAGCCTCGCCAATGGGGCCGGCGGATCCTCCTCCCGCCGGCCCCGTTGTCCCTCACGCAATTCCAGGGAAAACCGCAATCCGGCTTTCCCGGAGCTGCTCCAGAGATCCCGTCGTGACGCTCCCGCAAGGAGCTCACGCCTTGAGGCCCGGATTGTTTCCGGGCCTCTTTTTTTGGTAAAATGTTCTAGCTATACCCCGGTTCGCGCAATCACGTTCGCGTGATGGACCTTTGGGAAGAAACATCGACCGCATTGGTTCCGAACTGTGGGGGCGATCGTCGTTCTGACGCTCGTGCAAAAAACAGGGAGGAACTTTCTCATGAACCTCAAGAATATCTGCCTTGGAGCGCTCGCTCTTTCCATGGTCGGTGGCATGGCATTTGCCGGTGCTCTGGATGAACCGGACAACATGGCACCGTTCTTCACCGATTCCAGCATGAAGACCATGAAGCCCGAGGCGGATTTCAAAGCAGCCTGGGCCTCGACGGCCAAGGACAAGCAGGACCAGATGATGAAGGAGTGCCAGGACGCAGCGATGAGCAAGCCTCACGCCGAATTCTGTGCCAACCTAATGATGTATGCCGGTCACAAGTGATCGCGCGGGATCGGGCAGAGGCCGATCTTTTTGTTGCCGAGCGAAACGATGGCGGGTCTACGTGCCCGCCATCGCTTCGTTTGCAAGTGCACTTTGGCGGAGACCGCAGGCGTTCCCGAGGCCTTCCGGTGACGGCGTTTATCCGCCGATCCCATCGTCCATCATGGTGTTTGTCAGCGCCTCATAGGCGCTGCTGCAGGCCTGGGAATGGGGGCAATTGCGGACAATCAACGTCGGCGCCACCGTCAGCATGGCCGCCATCAGAATTTGCAGGCCGAGACCCAGCAGCCCAAATCCCTTGCCGAAGAGGCCCCTGCACAGAAAATACAGGCCCTGTATCAGGCAGGCGGAGGCGAGCACGTGCAGGAGTGGGCCCGTCGTTCTGGCAAAGGGCGACACGTGACCATCCGGGAAGCCCACCATCCCGAGCTCGACAAACCAGAGCACAACAAGCAGGAGACTAAGCCCTGCCCAGGCCAGAGCTGCCACGCGCAGGACGATGGATTGCATGCCTCTATCCATTTTGGTGGTCGCACGGCAACGTTGCACGCTCCGTCCGCTACCGCTTCAACCTGAAGTGACGGGGTTTGATGATCTCAACTTCTTATAGTTAATGCGCCCTTAACCTTCCCACCGATAGTCTGGCATCCGAATCTGCCGGAGTGCGTCATGCGCTCTGGCCAGGCAATCACTGACGGGGAAGAGCATGCGTTCAGGGGCTTCAGCACCGCTCGCGATGACCGATACGGGGCACGGCATCCAGGCTTTCGCACGGCGCCAGGTCGGCCGGCTGGTCGGCGCCGGCATGTTTGCGGCTGTAGCCTTCGGGGTTGCCAGCCTCGCCACCTGGAACGTTGCCGATCCAAGCTTCTCGCACGCCACCAACAACACCGTCACCAACGCCATGGGCTATGCCGGTGCGGTTTTCTCCGATCTCGCCATGCAGTTCTTCGGCCTTGCCGCGGTTGCCGCGCTGGTTCCCGCCGTCATCTGGGGGTATCTGCTGTTTTCGGCGCGCGGCGTCGACAGACTGCCCAAGCGCGGTTTGTTCTGGTTCGGCTTCGCGCTGCTTGCCGCCGCGATCGCCGGCTGCATCGTTCCGCCCAAGACCTGGCCGCTGCCCACCGGCCTCGGCGGCGTGTTCGGCGACATGGTGCTCAAGATTCCCGGCATGCTGATCGGCGGCTACCCGACCGGGCTGATCGCCAGCGTGTTCGCCGTGCTGCTGGCCGGGCCGGCACTCTGGCTGTTCGCCTATGGCTCGGCGCTGATCGGGCGCAAGAACGGCTTCGCCGTGATGGAAGAGCCGGCGACCGCGGACCCGCGCGAGGACGATCTTCTGTTCGACAATGAAGAGGATGAGGGCGACGAGGGCATATTGGCGCTCGGCGCCATCACCCATTGGTGGCTGTCGCTGCGCGCGTGGATGCATCGCCGCGCGGTGCGCCGCAGGCAGGAACGCGACGAATACGAGCCGGAGATGGAGCCGCGCCCCAGCGCCTGGCGGCGCGCCGCCGAGCGTGTCGAATCGGCCGAATTCGCCGAGCAACGGATGAGCCCGGACGGCCGCGCCCGCGTCGAGCCGGAATTCTTCGCCGCCATGGTCAATGACCGCAGCGTATCCGTCGATCCGGACGATGACGACATCTTCGACCGCGACGACATGGATTTCGACGAGGAGCCCGTCACCCAGCGCCGGGCGGCGCCAACGGCCAAGGTGCAGCAGTTCCGTTCGGATGCCGCCACCCGCGTCGAGGCGCCGGCGCCGCGCCCGGCGCCGGGCGCGCGCGTCCAGCGCGAGGCGCAGACCTCACTGATCGGCTCGGACAGGTTCGAAATGCCGTCGCTGCATTTCCTGTCCGAACCGAAGAACGTCGCGCGCGACCCAAGTCTCTCCAAGGACGCGCTGGAACAGAATGCGCGGCTGCTTGAAGGCGTGCTGGAGGATTTCGGCGTCAAGGGCGAGATCATCGCCGTGCGCCCGGGTCCCGTCGTCACCCTCTATGAGCTGGAACCGGCGCCCGGCATCAAGTCGTCGCGGGTCATCGGCCTTTCCGACGACATCGCCCGCTCGATGAGCGCGATCGCCTGCCGCGTCGCCGTGGTGCCCGGCCGCAACGCCATCGGCATCGAACTGCCGAACGCCAAGCGCGAGACGGTGTATCTGCGCGAGATCATGGCCAGCCGCGATTTCGAGACGACCAAGGCAAAGCTGGCGCTGGCGCTGGGCAAGACCATCAATGGCGAGGCCGTCATTGTCGACATCGCCAAGATGCCGCACGTGCTGGTCGCCGGCACCACCGGCTCGGGCAAGTCGGTCGCCATCAACACCATGATCCTGTCGCTGCTCTACCGGCTGACGCCGCAGGAATGCCGGCTGATCATGATCGATCCGAAGATGCTGGAACTCTCCGTCTATGACGGCATCCCGCATCTGCTCACGCCGGTCGTCACCGATCCGAAGAAGGCGGTGGTGGCGCTGAAATGGACCGTGCGCGAGATGGAGGACCGCTACCGCAAGATGTCCAAGGTCGGCGTGCGCAACATCGACGGTTTCAACGCACGCGTCCAGCTGGCGGAGAAAAAGGGCGAAAAAATCTCGCGCACCGTGCAGACCGGCTTCGACCGCCAGACCGGCGAGGCGATCTACGAGACCGAGGACCTCGATCTCGAGCCGATGCCCTATATCGTCGTCATCATCGACGAAATGGCCGACCTGATGATGGTCGCCGGCAAGGACATCGAGGGCGCAGTGCAGCGCCTGGCGCAGATGGCGCGTGCCGCCGGCATCCATGTCATCATGGCGACGCAGCGTCCGTCCGTCGACGTCATCACCGGCACCATCAAGGCCAACTTCCCGACCCGCATCTCCTTCCAGGTGACGTCGAAGATCGACAGCCGCACCATTCTGGGCGAGCAGGGCGCCGAGCAGCTGCTCGGCATGGGCGACATGCTCTACATGGCCGGCGGCGGCCGCATCCAGCGCGTGCACGGTCCCTTCGTCTCCGACGACGAGGTCGAAAAGATCGTCGGACACCTGAAGCTGCAGGGTGTGCCCGAATATCTCGACGCCATCACCGAGGATGACGACGAGGATGACGACGAACCGTCTGGCAAGGGCGGCGGCTCCGGCGGCGGTGGCAATTTCGAGGATTCCGACGACCCCTACGACCAGGCGGTGGCCGTGGTGCTGCGCGACGGCAAGGCATCGACCAGCTACATCCAGCGCCGGCTCGGCATCGGTTACAACCGCGCCGCCTCGATCATCGAGAAGATGGAAAAAGAAGGCATTGTCGGCCCGGCAAACCACGCGGGAAAACGCGAAATCCTGGTGCCGACCGAGGACGACAAGTTCTGATGGCGGGGCGTTCACGGCAACCTTGAACCCTCTGGCGCGTTCAGCAACTAAGCAGCGTTCGGCCCGCCAAACTTCAGCCCAACTGGGGGTTCAGGACAGCGACAGATACAGGAATCACCACGAGAGTGACCGACATGAAAAACGATCTTTCCAAGCTCAGCGATTTTGCCCCGACCCGCCGCCAGCTCCTCGGCCTCGGCCTTGTCGCTGCCGGTGCAGCCGCCTTCAACGTGGTGCCCGGGTTCGAGCTTCTGGCCTCGGCGCAGGCGGCCGTGCCGGCCGCCGCGCAGAAGATCGCCGACCATTTCTCCTCGGTCAAATCGATGAGCGGCGAATTCGTGCAGTTCGGCCCCAAGGGCGAGCAGACCGGCGGCAAATTCTTCCTCGAGCGGCCGGGCAAAATCCGCTTCAACTATGACGGGGCGTCGAATTTCAAGGTGATTTCCGACGGCAAGTCGGTGGTCATCCTCAACAAGAAGATGAACACATCGGACCTTTATCCGTTGTCGAAGACGCCGCTGAAGCTGCTGCTCGATGACCGGATCGACCTCTCCGGCGACCGCGTCAAAAGCGTCAAGGAAGAAGACGACCTCACCACCATCCAGCTTTCCGACAAGTCGGTGTTCGGCAATGCGCGCATCACCATGATGTTCGATCCGAAAACCTATGATCTGCGCCAGTGGACGATCACCGACGCGCAAGGCAAGGACACGACGGTGATGATCTTCAACACCAAGGAAGGCGTCAGCTTCGCGCCCGACACCTTTGCCATCGACTATACGGCGAACCGCGAGCTGAATACGAAGACGCGCTAATCGCTGACTTGTTAGCCTCCTTGCTTCGCCATCCTAGGGCGGAGCAAGGAGCGAAGCGACGCGGCGCAGACCCCTGGAGCTGTGCTCCGCAGCCCAAGGGATACATGCCGTTACGCAAGAGCGTCGAGGCGGTGCCAGGCGGGGTGGGAACGGTCGCTACAGCGTTCATTCTGCCCCGTCGTCTTGTTCGACAGACCTCACGGAATGAATCCCAGGGTCTCCGCGACGGCGCTGCGCGCCTGCTTCGGCCAGGGATGACGAAGTTCGGGGGCTTTGACCGACCCCGAAGGGTTCGCAGCAAGCCCGGCTTGTGTTTGCGGCGCCCGGCTGGCAGTTTCCGGACCGACTCCCTCAAAAGGCGTCTTCCCTGTCAGGGCCGATCGATCCTGGCTGGCTGCACGCTGTCCGGATTGCCAAATGCCCTTTTCCATCGCCACCTGGAACATCAACTCCGTGCGCCTGCGCATGCCGATCGTCGAGCGCCTGCTCGATGAATACGCGCCCGATGTGCTGTGTCTGCAGGAGACCAAGGTTCCGGACGAGCTGTTCCCGGAAAAGGCATTCCGCAGGCTCGGCTACCAGCACATCGCCTTTCATGGCCAGAAGGGCTATCACGGCGTCGCCACGGTGGCGCGGCGGCCGATCGCGGTGGTCGAAAAGCGCCGCTTCTGCGAGATCGAGGACAGCCGGCATCTGTCGGTGTCGGTGCGCGCCGGCGGCAAGACGATCCTGCTGCACAATTTCTACGTTCCGGCGGGCGGCGACGAGCCCGATCCCGAAATCAACAGGAAATTCAAGCACAAGCTCGACTTTGTCGCCGAGATGAACGCCATTCGCGCCGAGCATACAGAGGTGTCCGCCTCGGTGCTGGTCGGCGACCTCAACATCGCGCCACTCGAGCACGACGTTTGGTCGCACAAGCAATTGCTCAATGTGGTCAGCCATACGCCGGTCGAGACCGAAAACTTCGAGGCGATGCGGCTCGCCGGCAATTGGGTCGACCTGATGCGGCACAACGTGCCATTCGACCAGAAGCTCTACACCTGGTGGAGCTATCGCGCGCAGGACTGGGAAGCATCGAACCGGGGCCGGCGGCTCGACCATGTCTGGTCGTCGCCCAATCTGGTGCCTGATTTCGCCGGCTACGAAATCCTGCGGGCGGCGCGCGGCTGGGAGCGGCCGTCGGACCATGTGCCGGTTATCGCGCGGTTCAACCTGGATTAGGTGTGCCGAAGCTCCCGCCTAATGTAGTTCCTGGCTGCAACCGACGATCGCTCTCACCTCCCCGAAAACCGTGGCGCCAGTTCCTCGATGCGGCGGATCATGTCCTGGAATTCCTCGGAGATGCGCTGGTGCAGCTTCACCGCCACTTCCGGATATTCCTCCAGGATGCGGCGGAACATCTTGCGGCTGAGCCGGATCACTTCCGAGTCGATTTCGGCCGACGCGCTGGTCAGCCGGTTGGTGTCGGCGATCAACGCCAGTTCGCTGAGCATGGTGCCGGGGCCGGCGGTGCCGATCGGGATGCGTTCGCCACTCTGCTCGCGATAGAGCACGATGCGTCCGCTGACCACGACATAGGCCGTATCCGCCTCGTCGTCCTCGCGGTAGAGCTTGTGGTTGGCCTGCAGCAGGGTGGTCTCGGCGCCGAAGGCGAGCAGGCGCAGCTGTTCCTGCGTGAAACCCTGGAAGAGCCTCACGGCGGACAGGATGCGGATGTCGTGATCCAACGCCATCTCTAGCTGCGTCCCCGAACGGTCAGTCCAATCCCTCCTTCACGAGTCGATCCTTAATCCCCTCCAACAGGATCGCACCCGAAAGCGGTCCCGCCCAGACCGCCTATTGGATAATGAAATGTTTAAGGAACCAGCTTGTAGCCACCGCTTTCTGTCACAAGAATTTCCGCATTGGAAGGATCGCGCTCGATCTTCTGGCGCAGCCGGTAGACATGGGTTTCCAGCGTGTGCGTGGTGACGCCGGAATTGTAGCCCCAGACTTCCTCCAGCAGCACGTCGCGCGTCACCACCTTCTGGTCGGCGCGGTAGAGATATTTGATGATCGAGGCTTCCTTCTCCGTCAGCCGCACCTTGCCGCCACGCGGGTCGATGAGCAGCTTCTGGCTGGGTTTGAAAGTGTAGGGGCCGACCGAGAAGGTCGCGTCCTCGCTCTGCTCGTGCTGGCGCAGCTGGGCACGGATGCGCGCCAGCAGCACCGCGAAGCGGAACGGCTTCGTCACATAGTCGTTGGCGCCGGCCTCGAGACCCAGAATCGTGTCCGAATCGGTGTCGTGGCCGGTCAGCATGATGATGGGCGCCTTGTAGCCGCCCTTGCGCAGGATTTTGACGGCCTCGCGGCCGTCCATGTCGGGCAGGCCGACATCCATGATGAGCAAGTCGATGAGGCCGCCGCGTGCCGCCGTGACGCCTTTTGCCGCAGTCGCTTCCTGCAACACGTCGAATTCCTCGTAGAGGGCGAGTTGCTCGACCAGTGTGCCGCGCAGGTCGTCGTCGTCGTCGACGATTAGGATGGTGCGTGAAGTCATGGATCAATCCGTTGTTTTGAAAATGAAATTCAGTTGACCGCTGCGTATTTATGCGGAAGCTGGCCGACACAACAGCCGATCACAGTGATTTGTTCCGTGGCACGATCATACAAGAAAAAACGCGATCGCAATGCAGCCGGCGCAATTTTGCCGAAACGGCTGCGTGTGCTGACCGTGCGGGCAAGGCCCGGCCACCCCAGCCAAGGCCTGCTGCAGGCCGGGAAAACAGTGTTTGCCTGCGCGCTGGGGCGTGGCGGCATCTCGGCCGACAAGCGCGAGGGCGATGGCGCCACGCCGCTCGGCTCGATGCGGATCCTGTCGGGTTATTTCCGGGGAGATGAGTTTGCCGGTGGCCGCCGGACGCGGCTGGCGATGACGCCGATCGGGCCCGATCTCGGCTGGTGCGAGGTATCAGACGACCGCAACTACAACAGGCCGGTCAAGATCCCCTATGGCGCCAGCCACGAGCGCATGCGGCGCGACGACCGGCTCTACGACGCCTGCCTGGTGCTCGACTGGAACATCGCGCCGCGCCGCCGCGGGCGCGGCAGCGCCATCTTCTTTCACCTGGCGCGGCCAGATTTCACGCCGACGCAAGGTTGCGTGGCGGTGACCGCGCGCACGATGGCCCGGCTGCTGCCGCTGCTGTCGGATAGGACGATGGTGAGGGTGGTGCGGTAGGGAATGGGCAGTAGGCAGTAGGCAGTAGGCATCTCTTTCTACGCCTATTCCCTGCCGCCTACTGCCCAATCCCTTTTCTATCGCTTCTGCCAACCCGTGCCCAGCAGTCCGATTTCGCGAAGCTCACGGTCCATCGCCCTGGCAATGTCGCGGCGTTCGCCGCCGATATCGCGCAGTTCACGGTCGGAGAGGTCGTCGACCGATTCCAAGGGAAGCCTGGCGGCGACGTTGGCCTGGCGCAGCCAGTCGAACGTGGCGCGCAGCCACTGCGGGAGAGATGATTTCTGGGTGGTGTGGGACTTCAGAGCGATGTCGGTCATGGCTTTATCCGGTTTCTCCGGATATCAAATCCGGTTTGAAGGTATCTCGATGTCGAGATCATGCCGGATTGAAAAACAAACGGGAAACGAGTAGTTCTTTTCAGATTATCAAGTTTTATTTGGAGATCAGATGTCTCGCCTCCTGCCCGGAACGCGCGCGCTGAGGACCTTCGAGGCGGCGGCGCGTCACCTCAATTTCACCCGCGCCGCCGACGAGCTTGGGCTGACGCCGGCCGCGGTCAGCCACCAGGTCAAGGAAATCGAGGATCAACTCGACCTGGTGCTGTTCACGCGCACCAGCCGCACCATGCGGCTGACGGAAGCGGGAAACGTGCTTCACGAAGCATCGATCGATGCGCTCGACCTGCTCAACCGGGCGGTGTCGCGCGCCCGCAAGATGACGCGCGGCACGTCGCTCTTGAAAGTGACGCTCGACGCCCAATTCGCGACGAAATGGCTGATGCGGCGCATCGACGATTTCCGCCGCCAGCGGCCAGGCATCGAGTTGCGTTTCGACATCTCCTACGATGTCAGGGACTTCGAGCGCGACGACGTCGATATCGGCATCCGGTTCGGCACCGGCAGATATGCCGGGCTTTGCGCGCACCGGCTGTTCGACAACATCATCATCCCGGTGTGCAGCCCGGCGCTGCTGGCTTCCGGGCCGCCGCTCAACGAACCGCGCGATCTCTTCCAGCACACGCTCGCGCATATCGATTGGTCGCGGCAAGGTGTCACCTGGCCGAACTGGAGCATGTGGATGCAGGCGGCCGGCGTCGACGATTTCGACGACAGCCGCACCCTCGTCTTCGGCTCCTCGACCGATGCCACGCAGGCGGCCCTCGACGGCAATGCCGTGGCGCTGGCCGACTTCGCCATGGTCGCCAACGACCTGTCGCAAGGGCGCCTCGTGCGCCCCTTCGAGCTCGGCATCAAGGTCGCGCCGGACTTCGCCTATTTCCTGGTTTATCCGGAAGCCGTGAAGGACGACGCCCGCATCGCGGCGTTTCGTGAGTGGCTGCTGGAGGAAGCGGCAAAGACGCACGGCACGGAGAAGGTGTAGGCCGCTGCCGGGCCCGTCCTTCGGTCACGACCGGGCGCTATGGCCGAAGATCATGCGCGTGTACTTCTTCCAGTTCCATTTCACGCTTTTGTAAAGACGCGGGTATCTTTTCGCCGAAATGGACGTCTGAAACGCCCCGTTTTCGCTGCCCTGTTCGACAATGGGCCGTTCGAACCAAAGCATTTCAACCCCGAGCCTCTCGTCCATCTGCTCAATCTGGTGATCGATCGCCGTCGATATCTTGTTTTGCGCGATCCAGGCGCAACGGGCCTCGGCAACCGGGCGGGTAATAAGGTAGGAATCGGTGCATCTGGCATGCAGTGCCGGATAAAGCTTCTGGCCCTTCCGCAATTTCCAGCCCGGCGTGTAGTAGTTGCTGCCATTGCCGAGATAGATGACGGCCTTGCGGCTGGGGCTGCCGAGTTCGGAAAGCCCCTGCCGGAACTTGGCGACGAAGTCGCGGGCGAGGAAGACGTCGTCCTCGAACACGAGGCAATAGGGAAGGTCGGTCTCGAGGAAGTCGCGCCAGATGCCGACATGCTTCAGCGCCAGCGAGACGGTCGCCGGATGGGTAAGGGCTGGCGCGACCAGCTCGTTTCGGATTTCCGGCGTGATGTCTGCCTGGTCCCAGTCCGTGTAAAAATAGACCGGCACGCCGCACCGCTCGAATTCGCGGACAATGTGCCGGCGCCGGTCGTCATAGCCCTGCTTGACGTGGCAGATCCGGCTGAACACCTGGTCGCGTGGAAAGCCGGACTCGTCCGCCATCGTCAACGCGCCGCCTTAGCTTGCCGCGGCGCCGAACCAGCCGATCACCGCGCCGACGATCAACAGGACGCCCAGCCAGTGACCACCGTCGATGAGGGTCAGGTCCCAGCCGAAATTTTCGTAGCGATGGTTGACCGACAGCGTCGTGGCGATGAACCCCAGCCAAAGCACGAAGCCGAAGACAAGTCCGGCGAGCAATGTCGGTTCACCGCCCGTCATCGCGGCGACGATCAGGGCCATGATGTAGGCCATGACCAGTTCGGCGACGAAGCTGATGACGAAAGGCAGGGGCGATTTCTTCATCGTCGCCGGATCGAGCTTGGCGGCCTTCAGCCACGGCTTGCTCAACGCCATGTACCAGGCGGCGCCGAACAGCCAGGCCAAGACGGCGGCGGCAATGACCGCCAGCCAGTTCACTGCTGAAAAATCCATGAGCTTCCCCCTCCAGATGCAGGCCATGCGACATGCATGCATTCTGTATCAGGCGCTTCGGCGATGGCGTCAAGCAAAGCGCCAGACGGTGGTGCGCTTGACCAGGGAATCCTCCAGCGCCCGCGTGACCTCCACCTCATAGACCGCAAGCGGCTCCAGCCCCGATTTCGGCAGATACGACCGGCCGGGATCGCCGACGAAGATCTCGGCTCCGCGCGCCTTGAGTGTCGCGAACCACGGCATCAGGCGGTCGGCGAAGGATTTGTCGTAGAAAACGTCGCCGGCCAGCACCACGTCCCAGCCCGCGTCGGTGCCGATGCAATCCGTGCCGAGGAAGCCGATCCCGACGCCATTGGCCTCGCTGTTGAGGCGGATCGCCGTGGCGCAAAACGGGTCGATGTCGGCTGCGATAACTGCGGCAGCGTCCGCCTTGGCGGCGGCGATGGCGACAAGGCCGGAGCCTGAGGCGAAGTCGAGCACGCGCTTGCCTCGCACCGTGTCGGGATTGTCCAGGACATAGCGGGCAAGGCCCTGCCCGCCGGCCCAGGCAAAGGCCCAGAAGGGCGGCGGCAGGCCGATCTCGACCAGCTCGTCTTCGGTGCGCTGCCACAGATCGTGCGCTTCATCGGCGAGACGCAGCAGAATCTCGGGCACATGCGGCGGCGCCATCAGCGCCGTGTTGTCGAGGATGAATTGCTTCGCGCTGTGCGGGGTGAGCGCCGTCACGGAGCGGGCGTCAGGCCGCCCATGCGGCAGACTTCCTTCCATTCGGCCGGGGTCACCGGCTGCACGGAAAGCCGGCCGAGCCGCACCAGCGCCATTTCGGCGAGCTTCGGATTGGCTTTCACCTGTTCCAGCGTCGGCGGCGTCGGCACATCGCGAACCGCGCGGATGTCCACGCATTCCCAGCGCGGATCATCCGAAGTGGTGTCGGGGTGGGCCAGCGCGCAGACTTCGGCGATGCCGACGATGTTGAGCCCCTCATTGGAATGGTAGAAGAAGCCGAGATCGCCGATCTGCATGGCCTTCATGTTGTTGCGGGCGGCGTAGTTGCGCACGCCGTCCCATTGCGTGCCGGCCTTGCCCTTGGCCTTCAACGCCTCGAAGGAGAAGACCGAGGGTTCGGATTTGAACAGCCAGTAGTTCATGTTTCTCCTCCGTGCGATCGAGGTGCGGGCAACCGGAATTAACTAGCCGCCGGCTTGTTGAACGTCCAGTTCCACTGGCGAATTTCGACGCTTTCGAACAGGCCCGCCTTGGCATAGGGGTCGGCGGCCGACAAGGCCTGCGCCGCGGCCAGATCCGGCGCCTCGACGACCACGAGACTGCCATTGGGCTTGCCGTCGGCATCGAGGAACGGACCGGCGAAGGCCAGTCTCTTGTCCGCATTCAGCCCTTCGAGAAAAGCGACATGCTCGGGCCGCGTGTCGAGGCGCACCTGCAGGCTCGCGGGCTTGTCCTTGCAAATCAAAGCGAACAGCATGGTCTTTCTCCTGGGTTCTTCTGGATCAGAGTCGTGGGGATCAATCGTTGGTTTCGGTCTTCAGCGGCCGGGTCATCAGGGCCGTCACCGCCTGGCCGATGGTGATGGTGCCGTCCAGTATGGCCGCCACGGCGGTTATGATCGGCGCGTCGATGCCGCGCTCGGTGGCGATGCGGGCGGCGATCGCCGCCGTCGGCACGCCCTCGGCCAGCGCCAGTCCGGCAAGCGCCTTGCCTTGCCCGAGCGCCAGCCCGTAGGCGAAGTTGCGCGATTGCGCCGACGAGCAGGTCAGCAGCAGGTCGCCAAGGCCGGAAAGCCCCATCAAGGTCTCGGGCCTGGCGCCGAAGGCGGCACCGATGCGGCGCAGTTCGACGAAGCCGCGCGTCACCATGGCGGCCTGGGCGCTGGCGCCAAGCCCGGCGCCGGTGATGGCGCCCGCGGCGATGGCAAAGACATTCTTCAAGGCGCCGCCGATCTCGACGCCGATCAGGTCGTCGCTCGAATAGCAGCGCAGGTTTTCGGCGGAAAAGCGGGCGGCAAGGTCAGCCGCCAGCGCCTCGTCGCGGGCGGCGACCACGACCGCTGTCGGCAGGCCGCGGGCAACATCGGTGGCGAAGCTCGGGCCCGACAGCGCGGCGACCGGATTTCGCGGCAGGATTTCCTCGACAATTGCCGACAGCAAGGCGCCGGTGTCGCGCTCGATGCCCTTGGCGCAGAGCACAAGCGGGATGCCGCCCGGCATATGGTCTTTCGCGGCCGCCAGCGTCGCCCGCAGCGACTGCGCCGGCGTTACCGCCAGCACGCAATGGGCCCCCGAGAGCGCCGCCGCAATGTCTGTTGTCGCTTCGATGCCGGGCGCAATGGCGATGCCGGGCAGATAGCGTGGATTCTGGCCTTGGCCGATCGCGGCCACGGTTTGCGGATCGCGCGCGAACAGCCGCACCTTATGGCCGGCGCGCAGCATGGCCAGCGCCAGCGCCGTGCCCCAGGCGCCGCCGCCCAGCACGGCGACCCGCCAGCCGCCTTTATTGGGATTGCCGACGTCTTGGCCGCTCACCGTTTCACCCGTCATGCCTTGGCTCCGCGCCGGCCGGAACCGACCATCGGCGCCGAGATGCTGTCCAGCGGCCAGCGCGAGCGCGGCACGAAATCGAAGCCGTTCTCCTGCGCCATGCCTTCGCGCAGCCGTTCGATGCCGGCCCAGGCGATCATCGCGGCATTGTCGGTGCACAGTTTCAGCGGCGGCGCGACGAAGGTGAACCCGGCCTCGGCGCACAGCCGTTCCAGCGTTGCCTTGATGGTGCGGTTGGCGGCGACGCCGCCGGCAACCACCAGCGCCGGGTTTTTCGTGCCGGGAAATGTCTGGCCGAATCGCGCCAGCGCGCGCGAAACGCGGTCAGCCAGCGCATCGGCGACCGCCGCCTGGAACGAGGCGCAGATGTCGGCGACGTCCTGGTCGCTTAGCGGCTCGATCGCGGTCGCCGCCTGGCGCACGGCGGTCTTCAGGCCCGAGAAGGAGAAGTCGGGCTGCGCCGAACCCTTCATCGGACGGGGGAAGGCAAAGCGCGAGGCGTCACCCGATAGAGCCGCCGTCTCGACATTCGGTCCGCCGGGATAGGGCAGGCCGAGCATCTTGGCGGTCTTGTCGAACGCTTCGCCGAGCGCGTCGTCGATGGTGGTGGCCCAGCGCTGATAGTCGCCGACGCCGCGCACCGCCAGGATTTGCGTGTGGCCGCCGGAGACCAGCAGCAGCAGATAGGGGAATTCGAGCCCGTCTGTCAGCCGCGCCGTCAAGGCGTGGCCTTCGAGGTGGTTGACGGCGATCAGCGGCTTGCCGGCAGCGGCGGCTATCGCCTTGGCCGTCATCAGCCCGACGATCAGGCCGCCGACCAGGCCGGGGCCGGCGGTGGCGGCGATGGCATCGATATCGGCTAGGGTCGTGCCCGAATCGGCCAGGGCGGCCTCGACGATGCCGTCCAGCGCCTCGACATGGGCGCGGGCGGCGATCTCGGGTACGACACCGCCGAAGGCGGCATGCTCCTCGATCTGGGATAGCACGATGTTGGACAGGATTTTCGGCGCGGCATCGCCCTCCAGCGCCACGACGCTGGCGGCGGTCTCGTCGCAACTCGTCTCAATGCCCAGAACGCGGATCAATTCGTCGCTATCCCAAGAGATTGTGCAGCCAGGCTTTCCCCTTTAGGGAGAATGCCGGAAACGCAAAGCCAGCCGGGGGGTTATCACGGACCGCGCGCCATGCAAACAATCTTGAAAATCGGAACACGCGGCAGCCCGCTGGCGCTGGCCCAGGCGCATGAAACACAGGCGCGGCTGATGGCCGCGCATGGCCTGCCGGCGGAAGCCTTCGAGGTCGTCATCATCTCGACCAGCGGCGACCGCATCCAGGACCGGCCGCTGTCGGAAGCCGGCGGCAAGGGCCTGTTCACCAAGGAAATCGAGGAGGCGCTGCTCGCCGGTGCGATCGACATCGCCGTGCATTCGTCGAAAGACATGCCGACACGATTGCCGGACGGTCTGGAGCTCAGCGCATTCCTGCCGCGTGAGGACGCGCGCGACGCCTTTGTCGGTAGGGCGGCAAAGACCATCGCCGAGCTGCCGCGCGGCGCCAAGGTCGGCTCGTCGTCGCTCAGGCGGCAGGCGCTGATCCGCCGCATGCGGCCGGATCTCGAGGTGGTGATGTTCCGCGGCAATGTGCAGACGCGACTGCGCAAGCTCGACGAAGGGATCGCCGCCGGCACCATCCTCGCCTATGCCGGGCTGAAGCGGCTGGGGCTGGAACATGTCGCCACCGACTTGATGCCGCTCGACATTTTTCCGCCCGCACCCGGCCAGGGCGCGATCGGCATCGAGGCGCGCATCGACGATCGCGCTGTCGAAAAAATGCTGGTCGCCATCCATGATGTGCCGACGGGGCAGGCGCTGGCTTGCGAACGCGCCTTCCTGGCGGCGCTCGACGGCTCCTGCCGCACGCCGATCGCCGGCCATGCGACGATCGAGGCCGGAAATCTTTCTTTCGCCGGCCTGATCATCTCACCCGACGGCACGCAGTCGCATACGGTCGAATTGCAGGGACCGGCGCAGGATGCCGCGCGCATCGGCGATGAGGCCGCGCGGACGGTGCGGGCCAGGGCCGGCGAAAAGTTCTTCGACGGCTGGCTCTGAAGATGCTTCGCGTCCTGGTGACCAGACCGGAACCGGGCGCATCGCGCACGGCGCGGCGGCTTCAGGACACGGGATTCCAGCCGGTCGTTCTGCCGCTGACCGAAACAGTGGCTCTGCCTGTCGATGCGGGGCTCGTCACCGGCGATGCCGTCGCGGTTGCCGTTACCAGCGCCAATGCCGTGCGCCATGCCCCGAACGAGGTCATCGCGGCGCTTGCTGCCCTGCCTTGCCATGCCGTCGGCGCCAGGACCGCCGAAGCGGCGCGCAAGATGGGGTTTTCTTCCATCATTGAAGGCTCAGGCGATGCCGAGGCGCTGGCCGACGCAATGGCGGCGGCTTTTCCCGGCAAGACAGTCACCTATCTCTGCGGACGCGTGCGGTTTCCCGTGTTTGAACAACGGCTGGAGGCGGCTGGAGTCCGGCTCCGCGCCGTGGAGACGTATGACACGCTCCCGGTGCCGTATTCCGACGAGACCATCCTTGCGCTGCTGTCCGGCCAGCCGGTCGATGCGGTGCTGCTCTATTCGGCCAAGGCGGCCGCCGCGATGCAGGCCTTGACCAAGCGGCGAGCTCTGCAAGAGGCCTTTCAAAAAACGCGGTTTATCGTGCTCTCCGCACGCATCGCCGACGTTTTCGACGATGGCGCCGGCAAAGCGATCCGCGTTGCCGCACAGCCCGATGAGGAGGCGCTGCTGGCGCTTTTGCGGGTGCTGCCCTGAGCCGCGTCATCACACCGCCCCTTTTCACCGCTTGGTGATGTGCTAGACCCTTTCTGAACCATCACGCGCCGGCAGGCGCTGAGACGAAGCGAATTTTGCGGAGCCCAGGCATGGTCAAGACGCCGAAGATGCGACACTCGAAAAGCCGCCGCGAGCCGGTGACCATCGATCTCGAGCCCGGTGCCGTTTCCCGCATCGTCGAGGAGGGTGCCGCCAAGGCAGCGGCCGAGACAGACGAGGCGAAGGCTGAAGAAGCCGCCAATGCCTCGCAGCCGGAGGCTCCCGAAGAGCCGGTGCATGCCGACCAGACCGATCTCGAACCCTGGGAGCATGCCGACGGCGTGGGGCAGGCCGGAACCGAGCCGACCGCGGAGGCCAAGGCTGTTGAGCCGGAGATGCCCTATCCCGGTTCGGATGCGCCAGCCGACCGCACTGCCGCCTCCGACTACAATTTCGAGGATGCGTCGGCGAAGCGCACCGACGACGGCAAGGCAAAAACCCAGACGCGGGACGAAAAGATGGCGCCGGCCGCGGCAAAGCGTGGCGGCCTGAACGGCATCGCTGCCGGGATTATCGGTGGCGTCATCGCGCTCGCCGGCGCCGGCGGCCTGCAATTTGCCGGCCTGCTTGGCGCGCCGGGTTCCGGCGCCGGCGTCTCGCTCGACGGCGTCAATGGTGAGATCGCTTCGCTGAAAACCGAGATTGCCGGGTTGAAGGACGGCGGCGGCAACAACGACGCAGCGGCCAAGGTGGTCGGACTTTCCTCGGGACTGGAGCAGGTAAAAGCCGATGTCGCGGCGCTGAAATCGGCGGTCGAACAAGGCGGCGCGGGCGACAATGCCGGGCTTGCAGCCCTTGGCGACAAGGTCAAGCAGATCGAAACCGCGGTCGCCGCCCTCGGCAAGGCCGGCAGCGCGGTGCCGGTCGATCTCGGCCCGCTCAACGAAAAACTCGCCGGTCTCGACGCGCTGGTGAAATCGACAGGCGAAGCGGCGAAGGCCCAGGACAGCCGGCTCGCCGCGCTGGAACAGTCGGTGTCGCAGCTTTCCGGCAAGGTCGAGGCGGCGGCAGGACAGCCGAAGATCGCGCTCGCCATTGCCGCGTCGGCCTTGAAGTCGGCGCTCGAACGCGGTGCGCCGTTCTCGGCTGAACTCGATACGCTCGCGGCGATTTCGCCCAACGCGCCTGAGCTCGCGACCTTGCGGCCCTATGCCGAAAAAGGCGTGCCCACCCGCACCGAGATCGCCGCGCAGATGGATGCCGCCGCCAATGCCATGGTCGCCGCCGCCACGCCGGTCGACCAGAATGCCGGCTTCCTGCAGAACCTGATGGCGAGCGCCGAATCGCTGGTCAATGTGCGGCCGATCGGCGCCGTCGAGGGTCCCGGCGCGCCGGAAACCGTGGCGCGCATGGAAGTCGCCGTCACGCAGGGCGACTATGCCAAGGCGCTCGGCGAGTACAATTCGCTGCCTGAGGCCGTGAAGGCCGCCGGCGCCGACTTTGCCGGCAAACTGAAGGCGCGCATCGAGGTCGAAACCCAGGTCGACGCACTGATCTCCGGCGCGATGAAGGCATGAGGGCAAAACGATGATCCGCCTGCTCGCCTTCCTCATCGTCGTCTTCGCGCTCGGGCTCGGCTTTGCCTGGCTGGCCGACCGGCCGGGCGACATGGTCGTCACCTTCAACGGCTATCAGTACCAGGTCAGCCTGATGGTGGCGGCGGTGGCCATCGTCGCCGTGGTCGCCGCCGTGATGATCCTGTGGTGGCTGGTCAGGTCGCTGTGGAACAGCCCCTATACCATCTCGCGCTATTTCCGCGTGCGCCGCCGCGACCGCGGTTATCAGGCGCTGTCGACCGGCATGATCGCGGCCGGCGCCGGCGACGGCGCGCTGGCCCGCAAGAAGACCAAGGAAGCGGCCAAGCTGATCCGTTCCGACCAGGAGCCGCTGATCCATCTGCTCGAGGCGCAGGCCTCGCTGCTCGAAGGCGACCATGAAGGGGCGCGCCAGAAGTTCGAAAGCATGCTCGACGATCCCGAAATGCGGCTGCTCGGCCTGCGCGGGCTTTATCTCGAAGCCGAACGGCTGGGTGACCGCAATGCCGCCCGCCACTATGCCGGCCGCGCTGCCGCCGTTGCGCCGCAGCTGGCCTGGGCGGCCGAATCGACACTGGAGGAATTGACCGCGCGCGGCGATTGGGACGGCGCCTTGAAACTGGTCGACGCGCAGAAGGCGACGCGGCAGATCGAGCGCGACGCCGCCAACCGCCGTCGCGCCGTGCTGTTGACCGCCAAGGCGCAGTCGCTCGCCGACAGCGATCCCAATGCGGCAAGAAGCGCGGCGCTAGAGGCCAACAAGCTGCAGCCGGATTTCGCCCCTGCCGCGGTTGCCGCCGCCGCCGCGCTGTTCAGGCAGAACGATGTGCGCAAGGGTTCGAAAATCCTGGAGACCGCCTGGAGGGCCGAGCCGCATCCCGAGATTGCCGAGCTCTACACCCATGCCAGGCCGGGTGACGCCGTGCTCGACCGTCTCAACCGGGCGAAGAAGCTGCAGGAGATGAAGAAGAACCACGCCGAATCGTCGATGACCGTGGCGCGTGCCGCGCTCGACGCACAGGATTTCGCCACCGCTCGCGGCGAGGCCGAGGCGGCGATCCGGATGGACCGCCGCGAAGGCGCCTATCTGCTGCTGGCCGACATCGAGGAGGCCGAGACGGGCGACCAGGGCAAGGTGCGGCAGCTGCTCTCCAAGGCGGTACGAGCGCCACGCGATCCGGCCTGGGTCGCCGATGGCGTCGTTTCGGAACGCTGGGTGCCGGTATCGCCAGTTACCGGACGGCTCGACGCCTTCGAGTGGCGCGCGCCGATGGAGCGGCTTGGCCAGTTGATCGACAGCCGTGACGATGCGCCTGAGACCACCGTGCCGGTGATCGAGGCGCTGGCGAAGCCGGCCAGTGAAAAGCCGGTCGAAGCGATCGAGCCTGCCACGGCGGGCAGCGAGACAACGGGCAAGGGAACCGATAGAAGCGAAGACCAGGTCACGCCGGTCACGGCGGCTGCGTTCGCGGCGGTGCCGGCCGATGCCGAGGCCGTCGAGCCGGCTGAAGAATTGGCGCGGCTGCCGGATGATCCGGGCGTCGATCCGGACGAGGAAGCGGAAAAATCGCCGCGCCGCTTCCGGCTGTTTTGATCTTGGCCTTCGGGTGATTGACTTGGCCCTTGGGCCGTTTGGGAATGGATTGATGTTCGAACGCGTTCTATCGTTTCTCAGGGATTTGCCGGCCGGCGCCGGCGCGCATACCAGCACGGACGATCCGCGCGTCGCCGCCTCGGCGCTGCTCTACCATGTGATGAATGCCGACGGCGTGCGCCAGGATGTCGAATGGGAGCGGTTCAAGGCCGTGCTCTCCGAGAGCTACTCGATCAGCGGCGCCGAACTCGAAGCGCTCGCCGCTGCCGGCGAGCGGGCCGACAATGAGGCGATCGACCTCTATGCCTTCACCAGCGTGCTCAAGCGCCATCTCGACGCGGGCGGGCGCAAGGCCTTCATCGGCCTGATGTGGGAGATCGTCTATGCCGATGGCGAGTTGCACGAACTCGAGGACAATACGGTCTGGCGCGTCGCCGAACTGATTGGCGTCGAACGCCACGACCGGGTCGAGGCGCGCCGCAAGGCGGCGGCGCAGGCGCCGGGCGCGCGCGGAATTTCGAGCGACGAATAGACGGGAACTCGCCTGACGATGCCGCGCGCAACGAGCTCGAAGCCAAAAATCCTGATCCTGCTGCACCAGGAGAATTCGAGCCCCGGACGCGTCGGCCATATGCTCATCGAAGAGGGTTTCGAGCTCGATATCCGTCGGCCGCCGCTCGGCGACGCCTTGCCGGAGACGCTGGACGGCCATGCCGGCACGGTGGTGTTCGGCGGACCGATGAGCGCCAATGACGAGGATGAGTTCGTTCGCCGCGAGACCAACTGGCTGGAAATCCCGCTCAGGGAAAACCGGCCGTGCCTGGGCATCTGCCTTGGTGCGCAGATGCTGGTCAACCATCTCGGCGGCAAGGTCGAGGGCCACGGCGAAGGGCTGGTCGAGATCGGCTGGTATCCGATCAAGGCGACCGAGGCCGGCAGGAACCTCATGCACTGGCCGGAAATGGTCTACCAGTTCCACCGCGAGGGCTTTTCCCTGCCCAGCGACGCAACGCTGCTGGCGACGGCCGAGACCTACCCCAACCAGGCGTTTCGCTATGGCGACAATGCCTGGGGCATCCAGTTCCATGGCGAACTGACCCGGGTGATGATGCAGCGCTGGGTGGTGCGCGGCGCGCATCGCTTCGAATTGCCGGGCGCGCAGCCCGGCCGCGATCACCTCGGCGGCCGGCTGATCTGGGACATGCATCTGAAGCGCTGGCTGGACGAATTCCTGCGCATGGTGTTCGGCAGGCCGGCGGTGCGATAGCTCCGTCCGTTTCGCAATTCCGGGCGGACTGTTATTCTAGGGTTCGAGCACCGGCCGCATGAAGCTGCGCTCATAGCTCAAAATGCTGCGATTGCGTTTTTCCGCTTCAAACACATCCTGGCATTCCGGGTCGGCCGCCATCCGCATGCGATAGTCCTCGTAGTCGGCAAGGCTCGGAAAGCTGAACATGGCATAGGCGATATTGTTGGCTCCTTCGCTCGGTAGGAAATAGCCATGATGGTTTCCGCCGAGGCGATTGACCAGACCGATCCAGCGGCGGCCATATTCTTCAAACTCGGCAAGCTTGTAAGGGTCGATGACATATTTCAGGTAGCACGTGATCATGGGATTTCCTGTGACAGGGTGAGGTATCTTGCCGGCCATCGGCGAGCGTCAGTTGCGCCCGTCGAGGTGGCGAACCTTGCGCAATTGCGGGAACAGATACGCCCACAGGCCGGCGACCGCGATGGCGCCGACGCCGCCGATCACCACCGCAGGGACGGTGCCGATCAGCGCCGCCATGGTGCCGGCACGGAATTCGCCGACCTCGTTGGAGGCGCCGACGAAGACCTGGTTGACGGCGTTGACGCGGCCGCGCACCTCGTCCGGCGTCCACAGCTGGATCAGCGTCTCCCTGATATAGACGCTGAACATGTCGGTGGCGCCGAGGAGGGCCAATGCGACGATCGACAGCCAGGTGAGGGTGGACAGTCCAAACAGCACGGTGGAGGCGCCGAATGCAGCGACGAAGCCGAGCATGATCACGCCGGCATGGTTGCGGATCGGATGCCCGGCGAGCCACACCGCCACGCAGATGGCGCCGATGCCCGGCGCCGAACGCAGCAGCCCGAGGCCCCACGGGCCGAGCTGCAGGATGTCGCGCGCATAGACCGGCAGCAATGCCGAGGCGCCGGAGAGAAGCACGGCGAACAGGTCGAGCGAGATGGCGCCAAGCACGATCTTCTCGCTCCAGATGTAGCGGAAGCCGGCAAACAGCGTCGCCATGGAGGGCTTGTCGGTGGCGGTCCGCTGGGCGGGCCTGGGAATGGTGAAAATCAAAAGGGCGGCAGCCAGCATCAGGATGGCGGCGCTGGCGTATGCGACCTCCGGAGAAACGCCGTAGAGCAGGCCGCCGGCAACCGGTCCAACGATGGTCGCCGTCTGCCAGGCGGACGAGTTCCAGGCAATCGCGTTGCCGAAATCCTCCGGCGGCACCAGATTGGCGAACAGCGAGGACGAGGCCGGGCCGTAAAAGGCCCGTGCCGTGCCGAACATCGCGAGCACGGCGAAGATCGGCAGCGGGCTGGCGAGACCGCGCAGCGTCAGGACCAGCAGAATGAGGGCGCATATGCCCTCGATCACCGTCGACAGCGCCATGATCAGCCGGCGTCCGAAGCGGTCGGCGACGACGCCGGTGACCAGCACCAGAAGCAGGGACGGCAGGAACTGGACGATGCCGACAATGCCGAGGTCGAAAGGATCGCGGGTCAAATCATAGACCTGCCAGCCGACGGCGACGGAGACGATCATGGTCGCGAAAGTGGTGAGGAAGCGCGCCGTCCAGTAGCTGAGGAAGGCTTTGTGCCGGAAGGCAGCGTAACGCTGCTCAGGTGAAGTTTGCAGGGATGTCATGAATATAAGGGCCCCGTTGCGATGGCATTGGAGCGACGTCCAATTGGACGCACAAAGTATGCTCCAACACTGTTTGGTTTCGCATCGTGCTTTCCGAAAATCGGAGTGGATTTTCGGGCCGATGCGATTGCCGGCGGGGCACTTCCCGGATGGGCGCTGGTCCGACCAATGGAACGTCTAGCAAAGTTCGATGCGCGATGTGTGCGAAAATCGGCACTGGATCAAGGGATTTTCAGCCCGTTGCGTCCATCGCACAAGGAAGTTACCGCCGAAGTGCTGCCGAAATGGCGTCGAGCCCGCCTCGCAACTCGGCCTCCGTCGGCCAGCCGAAGCCGACGCGGAAGAAGCGCTTTTCCATTTCGAACCAGTGGCCTGGCCCGACATAGGTGCCATGGTTTTCCAGCAGGTTCACATAGAACCGGTCGAGATCGAAGCCGGGTTCGACATTGAGGCGCGGGAAGCCGACGACACCGCCTTCGGGCCGCACCCAGTCGACCAGTGGCTCGCGGTCGATCCAGGCCTGGACGATGTCTCGACGCTTCGCCATTTCGGGCAGCAGCACTCCCAGGAAGGCGTCCCGGCGTTCGAGCATGCCGCGCGCAATGCCTTCGTCGATGACGCTGCCGCAGATGCCGATCTGTTCCTTGGCGGCAAGGAACGTCTCCTGTAGCGCTGGATCCCTGGTGATCAGCCAGCCGATGCGGATGCCTGGAATGCCGAAGGCCTTCGACAGCGACGCGACGCTGATTGCCTTCGTGCTGAGCGAGGCCGCCGACGGCAGGCGCCGGCCATAGGAAAGGTCGCGATAGGTCTCGTCGACCAGCAAATGGCAGTTGCGGCTTTCCGCGAGCGCTACCAGCGCGTCGAGATCGGCCTGGCCCATCATCGTGCCTGTCGGGTTGTGCGGGCACGTAACGCTGATCAGCCTGGTGTTCGGTCGCATCGCCGCCTTGATGGCCTCGACGTCGATGGCAAAGCCGTCCTCGAAGGCGAGATCGACAAAGCTGATGGCGCAGCCGATCGCGCGTGGGGTTTCGATGTTGGTGGCGTAGTTGGGCCGGATGACGACGAGATGGTCGCTCGCCGACAGCAGCGATGTCGAGATGATGAACAGCGCGCCGGCGGCGCCGGCGGTGACCAGCACATCGTCAGACGAGATGCCGGCATCCTGCGCCGCGATCAGCGCACGCAAGTCCTTGTCGCCGCGATGCTCGCCATAGAACAGCGTGAGGTCAGGCAGCGACAGGCCGATGTCGGAGAGCTTCTGGTCGGCGATCGAGCTCTCGGACAGGTTGAAGCAGATGCGGTCGTAGCCGTACTCCTCCGGCGCCTCTTTCTCGATCACCATCCTGGTATAGTTCATGGCTTCCCCCACATGACCTTTGTCCGGTCTATCCAAGCCACAAAAGCAGGAAGCCTGCCAAGGCGGTTTCGCCGGCAGGCTCCTGTTCCAGTCGTCCTAAATATTGGCTCAGGCCTGAATGCTCAGGCCGAAACCTTCGCCCTGCGGCCCTTGGCCTTGACAGGCGCCACCTCGACCTTGCGGCCGAGGCCGATGGACTTCGCCAGTTGCGAGCGCGAGGCCGCATAGTTGGGAGCAACCATCGGATAGTCCGAGGGCAGGCCCCATTTGGCGCGGTAGGCGTCCGGCGTCAGGCCAAAATGCACGCCGAGATGGCGCTTCAGTGATTTGAACTTCTTGCCGTCTTCGAGGCAGATGATGAAATCCGGCGTCACCGACTTCTTCGGGTTGACCGCGGGAACCAGGGGAGCCGCCACCGGCACCGCCGGCTTGCCGAGCCCGCCGATCGAGGTGGCGACGCTGGCGATGAGGTCGGCCAGGCCGGAGGCGGGCAGGCGGTTCTTCTCAACGTAGGCGGATACGATGTGGGCGGTCAGCTCGAGAAGGTCGATGCGAGCGTCGTTGCTATCGTCGGTCAATGTTTCCTCCGTCTATGGTGCACGGCCTCGAAAATGGGGATCGTTTTCGAAAGGACGAGGCACAAATCAAAAAATGCTGAAGGGTCTTCAAGCGTATCCAGTGGAGCGCGCGGGTTAGTGCGCGAAATTCCTAGTCGGCAAATCTGCGCAACGCAATGATTAAGCGCGGCGTCACACGTTATTTTGAACAACTATACTAAACAGTAATAATATCAGACAATCAGCGCCTTGTCTCGCCACAGACGAAATCCGCCTTCGAAGGCGCGTGTGTTGTCACCGCGCCTGGCCTCGGCCGGTAACTCGTCGAGCTTATCGACATTGCCGCCGCCAATGATGACATAATCTGGCTGCAGGGCGGCGCGCAGACGGGTGACGACGTCGACGACGTATTTGCGCCACTTCTTCTTGCCGTACTTTTCCAGGCCGCGCTCGCCGACATAGTCCTCGAAACTTCGGCCTTTCCTGTAGGGAAGATGGGCGAGCTCCATCGGCTGGCCGACATTGTCGAAGACCATCGCCGCACCGAGGCCGGTTCCCAGCCCGAGGAACAGCATGCGCCCGCCTTCATAGCTGCCGATAGCCTGCATCAACGCATCGTTGACCACCTTGACCGGCTTGCCGAACTGCGCGTCGAAATCGAAGCCGGCCCAACCCTTGCCGAGATTCTTGGGATCGAGCACCGGCTTGTTGTGACGCACCGGGCCGGGATAGCCCATCGAGATGACGTCGTAGGACAGGCCCTCGGCGAGCTTCTTCACCTTGTCGATCATCTGCTGCGGCGTCAGGTCCGGGCCGGAATCGTCCCGGCGCTCGGCGCCGCCGGCGCTGGTCAGGATCTTGACGTGCGAGCCGCCAATGTCGATCGAAAGCACGATCTGCCCGGCGTCCGATGCCGTCTGCTTCACCGCCTTGGCCATCGTCTCTCCTCCGCTCATGCCACCGGGTCGATCCAGCCGTTGGGAGGCCCGAAGCCGGCCATGGCGTCGGCCGGCCCCCATGTCTTCGGCTCATAGAGATGCGGCGGCGTGGTGTCGCCGAGCACCGGCCCGACAATGCGCCAGGCAAGCTCGGCCGCGTCCTGGCGGGTGAAGAGCTGGCCATTGCCGTTCATGGCGTCGCCGATCAGGCGCTCGTAAGGCGGCATGTCGGCCTTGCTGTCGTCGAGCGCCGTGAGTTCCACCTGTTCGCCGACCATGTCGTCGCCGGGTGCCTTGCGCTGCGCGCCGATGGCGATCACCACTTGCGGGTCGATGCGGAAACGCACGTAGTTCTGGTCGGCGGGCTTGATCGGGTCGAAGACGTCGAGCGGAGGGCGCTTCAGCCGCACCACCACTTCCGTGACATGCACGGGCATGTTCTTGCCGGCGCGGATGAAGAAAGGCACATCCTGCCAGCGCCAGGTGTCGACGAAGAAGCGCACCGCCGCGAAGGTCTCGACCGGCGAATTCGGCTTCACGCCGGGCTCGGCGAGATAGCCGGTGAACTGGCCGCGCACGACATCGTCTTTTGTCAGTGTCCGTATCGCCCTGAGAACCTGCACCTTCTCGTCGATCAGGTCGTCGGCCGAGCGGCCGACCGGCGGCTCCATGGCCAGCAGCAAGAGGATGTTGAGCAGATGGTTCTCGATGACATCCCTGATGCAGCCGACATCGTCATAGAAGCGGCCGCGGCCCTCGACGCCGAAATCCTCGGCCATGGTGATCTGTACGCTCTCGACGAAATTGCGGTTCCAGATCGGCTCGAGAAAGGAATTGGCGAAGCGGAAATAAAGCAGGTTCTGGATCGCTTCCTTGCCGAGATAGTGGTCGATGCGGAAGATCGACTGCTCGTCGAACACCAGATGCAGCACGCGGTTCAGCCAGCGCGCCGACTGCAGATCATGCCCGAACGGCTTTTCCACCATCAGCCGCGCGCCACGCGCGGTGCCCGACTGCTCCAATCCTTGCACGACAGTCTCGAACATGGTCGGCGGCACCGCCATGTAGTGGAGCGGCCGCTGGGCGGTGCCAAGCGCGGTCTTCAGCTTCTCGAAGGTGGCCGGATCGCGGTAGTCGCCGCTGACATAGCGCAGCAGCGAGGCGAATTTGGCGAACACCTTCTCGTCGATCTTGCCGATGGCGTTGACGATGCCGTCGCGGGCGCGGGCCTGCAACTGCTTGATGTCCCAGGCGTCGAAGGCGACGCCGATCACCGGTTCGGTGAGCGTGCCCTTGGCGACCATCTGGTAAAGGGCCGGAAATATCTTCTTGTGGGCGAGGTCGCCGGTGGCACCGAAGAGCACCAGCGTGTCGGACCGTTCCTGGCTCATGCGTGCGTCTCCCCAGGCCGCGTCACTTGCCGGCCTTCGGCTTTTCGACATGGCCGCCGAAGGCATAGCGCATGGCGGACAACAGCTTGTCGGCGAATTCGGATTCGCCTTGCGAGGAGAAGCGGTCGAACAGCGCCGAGGACAGCACCGGCGCCGGCACGCCGGTGTCGATCGCGGCCTTCAGCGTCCAGCGTCCTTCGCCCGAATCCGAAACCCGGCCGCCGAACTGCGCCAGGCCCGGGTCGCCCTTCAGCGCGCCGGCGGTGAGATCGAGCAGCCAGGAGCCGATGACGCTGCCATGCCGCCAGACCTCGGCCACCTGCGGAAGATCGATGTCGAACTGGTAGTATTGCGGGTTTTCCAGCGGGCTGGTCTCGGCGTCGGCCGTGCGTTGCCGCTTGCCGGCATTGGCCGACTTCAAGATGTTCATGCCTTCGGCATAGGCGGCCATGACGCCATACTCGATGCCGTTGTGCACCATCTTGACGAAGTGGCCGGCGCCGCTCGGCCCGCAATGCAGGTAACCGAAGGGCGCGGTGCCGGCGGCCTTGTCGGGAGCCGGCGCGCCGGCATCGGCGCCGGGCGCCAGCGTGGCGAAGATCGAATCGAGGTGCTGCACCGCAACGTCGGGACCGCCGATCATCAGGCAGTAGCCGCGCTCGAGGCCCCAGACACCGCCGCTGGTGCCGACATCGACAAGATGGATGCCCTTGGTGGCCAGTTTCGCCGCCTGGTCGACGGCGTCGTGATAGTAGGAATTGCCGCCGTCGATGACGATGTCGCCGGGCTCCATCAGGACCGAGACCTGATCGATGATTTTGCCGGTGATCGCCGCCGGCAGCATCAGCCAGACACAGCGCGGCTTGGCGAGCTTGCCGACGAATTCCGTCAGGGATGCCGTGCCCAGCGCACCGTCGCTCACCAGGGCGGCGACGCTTGCCGGGTTGATGTCGTAGACGACGCATTCATGGCCGTCGCGCATCAGGCGCCGCACCATGTTGGCGCCCATCCGGCCCAGTCCCATCATTCCGATCTGCATGGTTTCGTCCTGTTTCCTAGAGATTTTCTGGGTTTGTCGAGGAAGGATCTAGCCGCTATCCCGCTCGCCTGATGTGACGGAGAAGTCGACATTCTCCCAATCGCCGGTTCCGGGCCAGAAAAAAGTGAAGATCAGCGTGCTTCCGCCGCGGAGGCTGGCGGTGGGAAGATCGGCAAGATGGATGCCGAAGGCATTTTCCGCCGTCTGGCTGTCATGGGCGGTTGCCCAATTGTCGCTGCTCCAGTGCACTGTGGCCGTGGCCAGCAATTCGATGCGCAGCGTCTTGCCCTCGGGCAGCGTGCGGATCTTGTTGTTGAAGCGCCAGGTCCTGAACGGCGATGTGGTCTTGCCCTGGATGTAGCGCTTGACGCCTTGCGGCGGCATGTCGAAGACAACGCCGTCGCGCAGCGAGCGCAGCAGCTTGATATGCTCGGAATGCGCCCAGACCAGCGGCATGGCGCTGCCCGAGGGGCGGCCGTGCAGCAGTTCGCGCTCGGGCAGGTCGGCGCTGTCCCAGACCTGCTCCGGCAACAGGCCGCCGGGCTCGGCCGAACCTTCCAATGCCGCCAGAAGATTGGCTGCCTTGTCCTTGCGCCCCGCCGCCAGTTCATAATGGGCGCGTTCGCCGGCCAGAAGCGGCCATGGCCGGCCCTGGCCGGTGCCGTCGAAAGGGGCGCCGTCCTGGTGTTCGCCATAGCCGTCGCCATTGTAGCGATACCAGAGCGGGCCTTGCGGCAGCGCGCAGCGTAACTGCGCGTCGATGACCTTGACCGTATCGACGATGCGCGGGTCATCAGCCGACCTCAGGCCGAAGCGCACCAGCGCCAGCGCGTCCGGGCTGACGATTTCCTGCGCCGGGCGGTTTGTGTCACCGGGCGGCCGGTTCTTGATCGGTACATAGCCGTCCTTCGGCGAGGCGGCCTCGGCGCTGTCGGGCGGCGCGATGCGGACATAATAGCCTTTGACGCCGGCCGCCTTGCCGATGGCCGTGTCGGTGGCATAGGTCCAGCGTTCGACCTGGTCGTTCCAGCCATCCGATGTCTCGCGCAGATAGATTGCTTCGTCCTTCTTGCCGCAGGCATCGAGCAGGTCTGCAGCGGCAAGCAGCGCCGCGATCTCCACCGCCAGCGTGAACGGGCTGTAGCCGGCATCCTCTTCCCAGCGATCCTCGCCGGTGACCGGTCCATTGCGCACGACATAGGTCGCGGCGCGCTCGATCATCGGCAGGAAAGCGGCAAGCCTGGCGCGGGGCAGGTGTCCCGCGCGATGCAGGGCGTCGGCCAGAAGCAGCGGGAAGGCGCATTCGTCCATCTGGATGCCGGGCCAATAGGCCGACCCGTCGAGCCAGGCATTTTGCGGCCAATGTCCGTCCGGCTGCTGGATGGAGCGCAGATACTCGAGGATCTGCAGCGCCGAGCCGGCATCGCCGGCGGCGAGGAAGCCGCCCGCCGTCTCGACCAGATCGCGCGGCCAGACCAGATGGTAGCCGCCGAGGTCGTCGTCCCCCTTGTTGAAGCCCCAGGGGATGGACAGGCTGGCGACCGCCGCGCCCGGCATGGCGGTGGAGCGGTGCGTCGCCAGAACCGCGGTCGAGGCGCGATAGGTGTTGATGCCGGATGCCGCGTGCCGGTCCAGGGGCAGCAGTCCCGCCTGCCATTTGCGCCAATTCTGGACATAGGCCTTGGCGGCGGGCTCAAAGCCCGTCTTCAGGCTGGCGAACGCATTTTCGGCGGCCTCGTCCGCTGTCGCGCCGAAACCCAGCGCCAGCACGGCTTTTGTCTTGGTCGGCGAAAAGCCGATCTCGCCGGTCAGCGCGACATTGCCGTCTTCTGCCCGTCGGCAAGCCGGATCGAGCATGCCGGTATGATTGAGTTGCTGCCAGCCGTCGGAGAAGCCGACGTAGCCGGCTGAACAATCCCGCCAGGGCAGCGACGAGGCCAGCGCCAGGCAAGAGCCGCGGCCCGAGGCGAACAGCACGGGCTGTCCCTTGTGGTCGCCGACCCAGGCGGTGTTGCCCATGCCGGCATTGACCAGATGCGGCGCCAGAAGCGCGTAGACGCGGTAATCGCCGGGAGCACCTTTAAGCGCCGTGAAGGTGATTTCCTGCAGCAGCACGGGCCGCGCCGGGTCGCAGAGGATGCGCTTCTCGATGCGGTAGGCGCCGTCGCCGGCGGTGTTGACCAGCCGGTAGGCGGGCACGCCGGCCTCGAAGGGCTCGATTTCATGCGCGGCATCGCGCTTCTCTTCCGAGAAATAGCCGCCGGGACCGGTGACGATCAGGCCGAGATCGCGCGTGCAGGCGCTGTCGAGCCGTGGATAGTAGACTTCGTTGAGGATGCCGTGGCTGATGGTGAACCAGATGTGGCCGGCCGGCGAAAGCGACGTCCCGACGCCGCTCTTGGCGCTCGACGTCCAGCGCGCCGGAATGCCCGGCGCGCCCGGGGGAACGATCGGCGTCACTGCCATCTCTGTTGGCCTCCTGTGCGCATGGCTTACCCATCCACCGACGCCATTTCAATTGGCGCACCGCAAGTTGATCGGCAGGCTTTGCGGATTGCAGTTGACAGGCCGCTATGCCATCTTCATTTGTCTGACAATCGATAAAAAACAGGAACGCAGGCGCGACTTTCCACCTAAAATCCGCACGACCAGCAACTCTTGGGAGGAGTATGAACATGAAGAAACTGTTAGCTCTGAGCGCTCTTGCCGCGATGCTCGCATCGGGCACGGCACTTGCCGATACCAGCGGCAAGAAGATCGCATTCTCCAACAATTACGCCGGCAATTCGTGGCGGCAGGCGATGCTCGACAGCTATGGCATCGTCACCAAGAAGGCGGTTGAAGACAAGATCGTCGGCGCGGCCGACATCTTCACCACCGCCGACAAGGAAGTGCCGACGCAGGCGGCCCAGGTGCAGAACCTGATCCTGCAGGGCTACGACGCCATCGTCATCAACGCCGCCTCGCCGGACGCCCTCAACGGCGCCATCAAGCAGGCCTGCGACGCCGGCATCACGGTCGTCTCCTTCGACGGCACCGTCACGGAGCCCTGTGCCTACCGCGTCGTCGTCGACTTCAAGGACATGGGCAAGCAGGAAGTCGAGCAGATGGCCAAGTTCCAGCCCAAGGGCGGGAACCTTTTGGAAATCCGTGGCCTGGCCGGCACCTCGATCGACGATGCCATCCATGCCGGCATCCTCGAAGGCGTCGCCGCGCATCCCGAGTTCAAGATCGTCGGCTCGGTGACCGGCGACTGGGATCAGACGACGGCGCAGAAAGCGGTCGCGACCATCCTGCCCTCATTGCCCGATATCGTGGGCATCGTCGACCAGGGTGGTGACGGCTATGGCGCCGCACAGGCTTTCGCCGCCGCCGGCAAGCCGCGCCCGACCATCATCATGGGCAACCGGCAGGACGAGCTGAAGTGGTGGAAGGAACAGAAGGACAAGGACGGCTACAAGACCTGGTCGGCTTCGATCGCGCCCGGCGTGTCGTCGCTCGCCTTCTGGGTGGCGCAGCAGGTGCTCGATGGCCGCAAGGACATTCCGCACGACCTGCTGGTGCCGTATCTGGCCTTCACCCAGGACGACTTCGAGGCAGCCCTTCCGAAGATCAAGGAAGGCGGCGTCGCCACCCACGAATACACGCAGGAAGACGCCCTCGCGGCGATCAAGGCCAACATCAAGTGAATGTCGCGCTTGCGTTGCCCTTCGTACCATCGCGCGGATATATCTAGGCATGCCCGAAGGGAACGCTGACATCATCAGACTGAACGGCGCCGAAAAACATTTCGGCGCCGTTCGCGCGCTGGGCGGCGTGGACTTCCACGTCCGGCCCGGCGAATGCGTCGGCCTGGTCGGCCACAATGGCGCCGGAAAATCGACGCTGATGCACATGGTGGCGGGCACGCTGACGCCCGACAGCGGCAAGATCGGCGTGCATGGCGGCATCGAGGACAACTACGCGGTGTCGCGGGCGCAAAAGCTCGGCATACGCTGCGTGTTCCAGGAACTGTCGCTGTGCCCCAATCTCAGCGTCGCCGAAAACACGCGCATCAACCACGCCTCGCTCTCGGGCCTCGGCTGGCGGCGCAAGGCGGCCGCGCTGATCACCGCCAAGCTTGACGAGATCTTTCCCGATCACGGCATCTCGGCCTGGGATATTGTCGGCGACCTGTCGATCGGCCGGCGCCAGATGGTCGAGGTGGCGCGCGCCTTCACGGTGACGCAGGACAGGCTCGACCTCGTCATCCTCGACGAGCCAACATCATCGCTGGACGCGCACACGGCTGGCCAATTGCTGGCCTTCGTGCGCCGCTTCATCGCCGGCGGCAAGAGCTGCATCCTGATCTCGCATGTTCTGGGCGAGGTGCTCAGGAATGCCGACCGCATCGTGGTGATGCGCGACGGCAAGGTGGTGGTCGCCGACGCGGCGAATGCCTTCGACCGCGACCGGCTGGTGACCGCGATGGGCGGGGCGGAAGCGCGCCAGAAGATCGCCGCCGAGATTGCCGCGGCCAAGCCGGCTGACGGTCCGTTGCGGGTGCGGGCGCGTCCCGCCGCGCAGAAGGACGGCGCCGACCTTGTCGCCCGCGCCGGCGAGATCATCGGCCTTGCCGGGCTGGCGGGACATGGCCAGACCGACCTGTTGCTGGCGATCTTCGCGGCCGCCTCCCGCGCCAGGACCGGGATCGAAGTGACCGCGCCGGTGGCGCTGGTCGCCGGGGACCGCCAGTCGGACGGGATCTTCCCGCAATGGTCGATCGCCGAGAACATCGGCATCCGATCGCTGGCGCGGCTGCGCAACGGGCTGCTGATCTCGCCGCGGCGCGAGGCCGAGTTGGCCCAGTTCTGGCAGAAGAAGATCGGCATCCGCACGCCCGACATGAACAACAACATCTTCTCGCTTTCGGGCGGCAACCAGCAGAAGGCGCTGTTTGCCCGCGCGCTCGGCTCGGATGCCCAGATCGTGCTGATGGACGATCCGATGCGCGGCGTCGATATCGGCACCAAGCTGGAAGTCTACGACCTCGTGCGCGAGGAGGCTGGCCGCGGCCGCACCTTCCTCTGGTACACCACGGAAACCGAGGAACTCGACAATTGCGACCATGTCTATGTCTTCAAGAACGGCCGCATCGTCGCCAATCTGGGTCGCGACGAATTGACCGAGGAGAAGATCATCCAGTCCTCCTTCGGCGATGCGGCCTGAGATGACCGCCGCCAGCCTCGACGCCACCACCAGGAGCTCCGCCGAGCGTGGCGCGCTGGCCCGTGCCCGCATGCTGCGCGGGCTGCTGCCGGCGCTGTCGCTGGCATTGGTGCTGCTCGCCATCGCCTGGCTCAACCCACGCGCCATCAGCTATTTCGGCTTCAGCCTGATGCTGAACCTGGCGATCCCGATCGCGCTGGCGACGATCGCGCAGATGTTCGTCATTTCAGGCAATGAGCTCGACCTGTCGATCGGCACCTTCGTCGGTTTCGTCGGCTGCGTCACCGCGACCTGGCTGAAGGACGCGCCGCTCATCGGCGTCGCCATCCTGGTTGGCTCGATCGGCGTCTATGCGCTGCTCGGCGCGCTGATCCGCCTGCGCAATCTGCCGTCGATCGTGGTGACGCTCGGCATGAGTTTCGTCTGGCAGGGGCTCGCCATCCTCGTCCTGCCCAAGCCCGGCGGCAAGGCGCCGGACTGGCTGCTGGCGATCATGTCGTTCAAGCCGCCCTTCGTGCCGTTCCCGATCATCGCGGCGCTGCTGATAGGCCTCATCGTCCATTTCGGCCTGATGCGCACCTCCTATGGCGTGATCCTGCGCGGCTCCGGCGGCAATCCGGCGGCGCTCAAGCGCGCCGGCTGGTCGCTGCTCAGAACCAAGATCGTGCTGTTCGCGCTGGCCGGCGTGTTCGGCGTGCTGTCGGGCATGGCGCTGATCGGCATCACCACCTCGGCCGATGCCAATATCGGCAATGGCTATACGCTGCTGTCGATCGCCGGCGTCATCCTCGGCGGCGGCGAATTCGTCGGCGGCCGGGTGTCGCCGATCGGCGCGGTGATCGGCGCGCTGACACTGGCGCTGGCCGCTTCGCCGCTGCTCACCTTCATGCACATTCCGCCGGACTGGCAGGTGGCCGCCAACGGCGCCATCCTGATCATCGTGCTGGCGGCGCGGGTGCTGATCAGCCGCAGGGAGAGGTAAGCGATGATCCTGGTTAGATCGCTGGCCGGCAAGCCCTGGGTATGGTCGTTCCTCGGCGCGCTTGTCGTGTGGCTGGCGACGATCGCCTTCACCGGCGGCTACGGCGCCGGCGGCATGGTCACGGCGGCGTTGTCGCTCGCGGTGTTCACGGTCATCGTCGGCGTCGGCCAGATGTTCGTCATCACGCTTGGGCCCGGCAATGTCGACCTGTCGCTGCCGGCCAATATCGGCCTCGCCAGCGCGGTCGCCATGAAAGTGATGGCCGGCAGCGATTCCATGATCGTTGTAGGCCTTCTGGCGGCGCTCGCCTGCGGCGCTGCGATCGGCGCGGTCAACTATCTGCTGATCTGGGCGCTGCGCATTCCGCCGATCATCGCCACCTTGTCGGCGAGCTTCATCATCCAGTCGATCGACATCAGCTATGGGCGTGGGCTGCAGATCAAGCCGCCGCCCGGCTTTGCCGATTTCACCAACTGGCAGATCCTGGGCATTCCGGTGCTGGCGGTGCTGACCGTGCTGTTCACCATCGGCGCGGCCATCGCCCTGCAGCGCATGATCTATGGCCGCTCGGTGCTGGCGATCGGCCAGAACATCCGCGCCGCATGGCTCGCCGGCGTCAATGTCGGCCGCATCCGCTTCCTCACCTACACGCTGTCGGGCGCGCTCGGCGGCATCGACGGCGCGCTGCTCGCCGGCTATTTCCGCGGCGCCAATGTCGATATCGGCAATGAATATCTGCTCGCCTCGATCGCCGTCGTCGTCATCGGCGGCACGTCGGTGGCCGGCGGCAAGGCCAATGTGCCCGGCGTGTGGGGCGCGGCGCTGTTTCTGGTGCTGCTCTTGACCATGCTCAACACATTCGGGGTCAGCGCGGGCGTTCGCCTGCTTTTGACGGGGCTGATCATCGTCGGGGTGATTACGGCGGCAGGCGGGGAAAAGGCGGTGCGGTGATCGCCGTTCCCGAGCGTCCGGCGAGCATCGCCGCAAGCTTCTGGGGCAGCCCGTCGCGCCGCCAAACGTTGGGCCAGCCCAACAGCGGGTTCCCATTCGCGGCGCGGCCTAGTAAACCCTTCCGCGATCTCAGTCGGTCCCGGGAGGGCTCTGCTTGTCCAATTCTGTCAGCGTCGTGAACGACAATGGCGTCGCCATCGTCACCATCGACAATCCGCCGGTCAACGCACTGAGTTTCCATGTCCGCGAGCCGCTGATGCAGGCGCTTGTCGACTTGCGCGATGACGCTTCGGTCACGGCCATCGTGATTGCCTGCGCCGGCCGGACCTTTGTCGCCGGCGCTGACATCACCGAATTCGGCAAGCCGGTGCAGCAGCCCGATCTGCGCGCCGTCGTTGCGATGCTGGAAACCATCGCCAAACCGACGGTCGCCGCCATCCACGGCACCGCGCTCGGCGGCGGGCTGGAACTGGCGCTCGGCTGTCATTTCCGCGTTGCCGATGCCGGCGCCAAACTCGGCCTGCCCGAGGTGAAGCTCGGCCTGCTGCCTGGCGGCGGCGGTACGGTGCGGCTGCCACGTCTTGTCGGCGCGGTGAAGGCGCTGAAGATGATTGTCTCGGGTTCGCCGGTCGGTGCCGACGAGGCGCATGCAGCCGGTCTCGTCGATGCCGTTTTCGAGGGCGACCTCACCACGCATGCGGTGAACTTCGCCCGGGAAATCGCCCGCAAGGGTGGTCCGTTCACGCCGGTGCGCGATCGCAATGACGGGCTTGGGGAAACCGATCTGGCGGCTTTCGACGCCGAGGCGGCGGACCTAACCAGAAAAGCGCGCGGGCTGGAAGCGCCGGTCGCCTGCGCGCAAGCCGTGCGCAATGCCCTCACGCTACCCTTCGACGAGGCGCTGGCGGCGGAGCGCGCGCTGTTCGCGAGACTGGTCGCCAGCGACCAGTCGCGGGCGCAACGGCACCTGTTCTTCGCCGAACGCGAGGCGGCGAAGCTTCCGGGCAAGGACACGCCCAAGCGCAGGATTGCCCGCGTCGGCGTCATCGGCGCCGGCACCATGGGCGGCGGCATCGCCATGGCCTTCGCCAATGGCGGTTTTTCGGTCACCTTGCTGGAAACCAGCGCGGAAGCGCTGCAGCGCGGGCTGGGCATGATCGAGAAGAACTATGCCGTCTCCGTTTCGCGTGGTTCCCTGACCGAAGACGCCAGGCGTCAGCGGCTCGCCCAGTTCAAGGGCTCGACCGACTATGCCGATCTCGCCGATTGCGACCTGATCATCGAGGCGGTGTTCGAGGACATGGCGGTGAAGAAGCAGGTTTTCGGCAAGCTGGATGCTATCGCCAAGCCGGGCGCCATCCTCGCTACAAACACCTCCTATCTCGACATCAATGAAATCGCCGGCTCGATCTCGCGGCCGCAGGATGTGCTCGGCCTGCATTTCTTCTCGCCGGCCAATGTCATGAAGCTGCTGGAGATCGTGCGGGCCGACAAGACCGCGCCGGATGCGCTGGCGACGGTGGTCGATCTCGCGCGGCGGATCGGCAAGGTGGCGGTCGTCGTCGGCGTCTGCCACGGCTTCGTCGGCAACCGCATGCTGGCCGCACGCGGTTCGGAATCGGAAGCGCTGCTGCTGGAGGGCGCGACACCCAGCCAGATCGACAAGGCGTTCACCGATTTCGGCTGGCCGATGGGCCCGTTCCAGATGGGCGATCTCGCCGGCCTCGACATTGGCTGGCGCAACCGCAAGGCGCGTGGCCTGACGGCCGACATCGCCGACACGCTGTGCGAACTGGGACGTTTCGGCCAGAAGACCGGTCGGGGTTTCTATCTCTACGAAGCCGGCGCAAGGGCAGGCGTTCCAGATCCGGAGGTCGAGGCGCTGATCCGCGACAAGGCTGCTGAGAAGGGCATTGCGCCGCGCGCGATCAGCGCGGAAGAAATCATCGAGCGCACGCTCTATCCCCTGATCAACGAGGGAGCGAAAATCCTCGAAGAGAAGATCGCGGCCCGTGCCTCCGACATCGATGTCGTCTGGGCCAATGGCTACGGTTTTCCCATCGGCAAGGGCGGCCCGATGTTCTGGGCCGGTCTCGAAGGGCCGGCAAAGATCGTCGAACGGCTCGACCAGTGGCACAAGCGGACCGGCAAGGACGTGTTCAAGCCGGCTCCGCTGCTGAAGCGGACGGCCGAGACCGGCTCCTGGGAGGCGGAGGCGTAAACGTCGTCGAGCCGCGCGGTGTTGCCGCGCCATTCCCTCACACGTGCTTGCGGCCGCCGGTCTCGCGGAACCAGTTGTCGGGGTAGGGATACCACCAGTCCTGGATCGCCGGTCTGTGGTCGATGATGACCATCTTCGAGCGACGGAAGGCATCGAGCCCCTGCCGTCCCAGTTCGCGGCCGAGGCCTGACGCCTTCCAGCCGCCGAAGGGCAGGGCGTCATTGTCGATCAGCGGGTTGTTGACCCAGACCATGCCGGCCTCGAGCCGTTCGGCCGCCTCATGCGCTTCGGCGAGGTCGGTGGTGAACACCGAGGCGCCGAGCCCGAACGGGCTGTCATTGGCAAGCCGTATCGCCTCGTCGAAATCCTTCACCCGGCAGATGGCGGCGACCGGCCCAAAACACTCTTCGCGCACGATCGCCATGCCAGGGGTGACGCCAGTCAGGATCGTCGGCTCGTAGAACCAGCCGGTGTCGTGCGACGGCGGGATGCGCCCGCCGGTGACGGCCTCGGCGCCATGGGCAATGGCGTCATCGACAAGACGCATGACCTTGGCTCGAGCCGCTTCGCTGACCAGGGGGCCGATCTCGGCCTTGTCCATGCCGTTGCCGATGCGCAGCGCGCGTGTCCTTTCGGCAAACAACTCGACGAAGCGGTCATGCACGGCATCGACGACGAAGAAGCGCTCGGCCGAAGTGCAGACCTGGCCTGTGAGGTGGAAGGCGGCGGTGACGCTGCCGGCCGCGGCGACCTCCAGCGGCGCGTGTTCGCTGATGATCAACGGGTCGCTGCCGCCGGCCTCGATGACGCAAGGCTTCATGCGTTCGGCGCAGGCGACGGCCACCGCCTTGCCGGCGGCGACCGAGCCGGTGAAGGCAACCGCATGGGTGCGGTCGGACGTGATCAGCCCCTGGGCGGTCGCCGCGCCGCCGGGCAGGCAGGAGACCAGGCCTGCCGGCAGCGAGCGGAACACGGCCATGTAGTCCAGCGTCGACAGCGTCGTCGCCTCGGCCGGCTTGACGATGCAGGCATTGCCCGCGGCAAGCGATGCCGCCACCGTCCAGCACATCAACAGGATCGGAAAATTGTAGGGCATGATGTGGACGGAGACGCCATAGGGCTCGTAGCGCGCATATTGGAACGAGCCGGCCTGCGTCGTTCCGGCGATCTTGCCGGCGTCGTCGCGCGCCATCTCGGCATAGTAGCGGAAGATCGGCGCGCAATTGGCGATCTCGCCGATGGCTTCCGGATAGGGCTTGCCCATCTCGCGCACCATCAGCTCGGCGCAGCGGGTGAAATCGGCGGCCTCGATGGCGTTGGCTACGGCATGCAGGTGCTTCGCCCGGCTCTTGGCATCGAGCCTTTTCCAGGCGGCCTGCGCCCCGGTCGCGGCGGCGAGCACAGTATCGATCTCACCGTCGCTGGCCGCGGCGATGGCGCCGACCGTTTCCAGCGTGGCCGGATCGATCACCGGTTTGTTTGCACCGGCCATAGGCCGGTAGTCCGGATTGACGAAGAAGGTCGGCCGGTCAGCGGAGAAATGCATGGACATCCTCTCAGATCCGCTCAGCGGATCATGTAGACCTTCTTGATCGTCTCATGGACGGTGCAGACGCCCTTCCAGTCCTGTGGGAAGAAAGCCGCCGTGTCCGGCTCGATTTCGATCACCTCGCCCGATTCGTGCACATAGGTGCAGCGGCCTTCGAGGAAATGGCAGAACTCGTCGCGGGTGACGTGGCAGTGCCATTTGCCCGGCGTGCAGACCCACAACCCGCATTCGGAGCGGCCTTCCGGTCCCTTGTGGAGCAGCTTGCCCGAGGTGTGGGACTGGCCCTCGATCATCGTCGGGATGATGCCCCAGTCGACGAGGTCGGTGACGGCGAGCGGCGATTGCATGATGGGCGTGGTCATATGGATTTCCTTGAAATGATGCTCACCGGCACATGAAGGCCTTGGTCAGCGTTTGCGTGACGATGGAAATGCCGGTCCAGCCGGCCGGAAAGAACACCAGCGTGCCGGCCTCGACCGGAATCTGTTCGCCGTGCTCGTGGACATAGCTGCCGTGACCAGACAGGAAGTGGCAGAACTCGTCGGTGGCGAAGGTGACCTTGCGGGTGCCCGGCGTGCACGACCACAGGCCGCATTCGCTCGACCCGTCCGGATTCTGCGACAGGATCTTGCCGGAGGCGCGCGGCGCGCCGGCAAGCGTGTTGCTGCCCGCACCCCAATCCTCCAGTTCCACGCTCGAGGCCTGTGGCCAGTGCGGTGTCGACATGTCTTGCTCCCGGTGTCGCGATGTCAGGCCAGCATGTAGATGTTGCGCATGGTCTCGTGCACCGTGCATTCGCCCGTCCAGCCGGCGGGGAACATGACCACGGTCCCGGCCGAGACTTCTATCACTTCGCCGACATCCGAGCGGTAGGTCGCACGGCCGACGACGAAATGGCACAATTCATCGCGCGGGATCGAGAGCCGCCAGCGGCCCGGCGTGCAGACCCAGATGCCGGATTCCGGCTGGTTGTTCGGGCCCTTGTGCAGCAGCCTGCCGGTGGAGTGCGACGCGCCGTCCAGTACGTCCGGCTGGGCGCCCCAGTCGACGAGATCGGTGCGGGTGGATGCCTGGTGAAGATGCGGAGCGGAGGAGGTCACAGCAACGCCTCCAGCAAACCGGCAGCCTTCTCAGGCCCGCTCTGCGCGTGCATCTGTGCCGATGTCCTCGCCAGCTCCGCCTTCATCTGGGGATCGGTCAGGCAGGCCTCGATCTTCGCGACCAGATCGGTATCGCTCCAGTCGTAGCGCGGCATGCCGAAGCCATGGCCGGTTTCCTCGACGCGGGTGGCGTTGTCGTGACCATCCCAGACATAGGGCATGATGATCGCCGGCTTGCCGAAATAGAGGCACTCGGTGAACGAGTTGTTGCCGCCATGGTGGATGACGGCATCGACCTGCGGGATCACCGAAGGCTGCGGGAACCAGCTCTCGACGATGACGTTGCCGGGCACGTCCGTATACTGATCCTTGTAGCCGCCGACATTGACCAGCGCGCGGTAGCGGGTCTTGCCCAGCGTGGCGATGATGCGCTTCAAGAGCTCGACATCGCCGGCGCCGAGGCTGCCGAAGGAGACATAGAGCAGCGGCCCGTCATTGTTCTTCGCGAAGGTGGGCACCGCATAGGGCTTCTCCTGCCGCACGCAGCCTTCGAGATACTGGAATTTCACCGGGTCGAGCGGATGGCGGCGCTTGAACTTCGCCGCTTCGGGATAGAGCAGCAAATTGAGATAGGGCGAGGCCTCGAAGAACTGGCCGATCGGGTAAGGCGCCTCGTTGTTGGCCTTCAGGAAGGCATTGAAGTCGTCATGGATCGGCTTGATCACCGCGTTGAAGTGGTCGCGGTAGCGCTGGTGGCCGGCATGGTCATTCTCGCCGCAGCCCGACAGATGCGGCGGGATGTCCTCGTCCTCGATCTCGTTTTCCGAGCAGGAGATGACGCGCACCCATGGCTTGCCGAACTGTTTTATGGCTGGGAACAGGATGACATTGTCGACGCAGATGACGTCGGGCTTGATGGCGGCCAGCACGCCCGGCAGATCCTTCTGCGCCCATTTGGCGCTGTCGACGATCGCCGTCCAGCAATCCTTGACGTAATTGTCGACCTGGTCGTAGGGCGATTTGCGGAAATTCGGGATGTGGCCGTTGATGAAGTCCTCCCAGAATTTCGCCATCTGCTCGGGCGGCATCGGCTCGGACAGGTTCACCGGATGCGCCTCGAAGCCGTAGCCCCGATAGACCTCGACGAAGCCGGGATCGGACAGAAACACCGCCTTGTGGCCGCGCGCCTCGACGGCCTGGGCGATGCCGACGGAATTGAGCGCCGGGCCGTAGGCGGCTTCCGGGAAAAAGGCGATCGTCTTCTGCGCCATCAAGCTTCTCCTATTCTGCGAAAATTCTGACATCAGCGGCATCCCAGCCGAGTTCGACCTGGTCGCCCGACGACACTGGCCGGCGGTCGGCTGCGTCCGCGGTGACGCGCACCAGGAACGGCTTTGGCGACAGCGGTGTGCGGATATGCAGCTGCAGATCGAGGCCGTGATAGGCCAGCGCCTCGACCGTGCCGATGGTGCGGTTGGCGGTCTCGATCGATGGGAATAGCCTGATGCGTTCCGGCCGCACCGAAGCTACGGCCGAAGCACCGGGCGTGAGCGTTGCGGGAACCTTACCGGCAATGCGCGCGCCATTCACGGCCACCACACCATCGGCTGACGCCTTGCCCGGGATGAAATTCATCACGCCGATGAAGTCGGCGACGAAACGGTCGGCCGGATGCTCGTAGACCGTGTGCGGGGTGTCGCATTGCAACAGTTTGCCATCCTTGAGCACCGCCATGCGATCGGCCATGACGAGCGATTCTTCCTGGTCGTGGGTGACGATGACGAAGGTGATGCCGACCTCGTGCTGCAGGCGTTTCAATTCCAGTTGCATGGCGCCGCGCAGTTTCTTGTCGAGCGCGCCGAGCGGCTCGTCGAGCAGCAGCAGCCTTGGCCGCTTGACCAGGGCGCGGGCCAGCGCGACGCGCTGCTTCTGGCCGCCCGACAATTGCTCCGGCCTGCGGTCGGCGAAGGGGACGAGCTCGGTGGTCCCCAGGATGGCGTCGACGCGGGAACGGATTTCGTTAGCCGGCAAGCGCTCCATCTCCAACCCATAGGAGACATTGGCGCGCACGCTCATATGCGGGAACAGCGCGTAGGACTGGAACATCAGGTTGACCGGCCGCTTGTTGGGCAGGGTCCTGGCGATGTCCTTGCCGTCGAGCAGGATGCGCCCGTCGCTCGGGGTCTCGAAACCGGCCAGCATGCGCAAGAGCGTGGTCTTGCCGCAGCCGGAGGGCCCAAGCAGCGCGAAGAACTCGTTCTCCCGGATATCGAGCGAGATGCCGTCAACGGCGGTGACCCGGCCGAAATTCTTCGACACATGATCGATGGCCAACAGCGTGCGCGGTTCGCTCATTGGCCGATCATTCCCCTGTTAAGCCGCTGCGACAGGGTCAGCGCGGTGATGCTTACGGCCATGACGATGGTCGCCAGCGCGTTGATCTCAGGTGTGATGCCGAAGCGGATCATGGCGTAGATCTGCATCGGCAGCGTGGTCGAGGCACGGCCGGCGCCAGCGGTGAAGAAGGCGATGATGAACTCGTCGACCGACAGCGTGAAGGCGAGCAGCGCGCCGGCGATCACGGCAGGCGCGATGACCGGCAAGGTCACGCGCCGAAAGGTGGTGAGCGCGGAGGCGCCGAGATCGGCGGAGGCCTCGACGATCGACCAGTCGAAGCTCTTCAGCCTTGCGCGCACCACCGAGCAGACGAAGGCGAGGTTGAAGACGACATGGGCGAGGATGATTGTGTGCAGGCCCATGGTCAAATTGAGCATGGAGAAGAACGACAGCAGCGCGATCGCCAGCACGATGTCGGGAATGATCATCGGCGCGAAGATCAGGGCTTCCAGCCCCTTGCCATACCGCCGGCGCATCTCGACGCCGATCGCCAGCAGCGTGCCGAGCAAGGTGGCGATGGCGGTGGAGACCAGCGCCACGATCAGCGTGTTGAGGGCGGCCGACAGGATCGCGGAATTGTTGGCCAGCGAGGCGTACCATTTCAGCGAGAAGCCGGACCAGGCCGTCGGCAGCCCGCCTTCGTTGAAGGAGAGTGCCACCAGCACGGCGATGGGGATGTAGAGGAAGGCGAAGACTAGGCTCAGCACGAGCCATAGCGTGCGCCGCGTCGCAGGGGGGCGCTCAGCCATCCGCGCCTCCCCCGGCCTGCATTGCCCGCCCCGAGGCGCGGTCGGCGGCGAGCGCCTGCGCCATCAGGACCAGCAGCATGATGGCGATCAGCGCCATCGCCAAGGCGGCACCGAAGGGCCAGTCATTGGCGGTGAGGAACTGGTCGTAGACGAGATTGCCGATCATCTGGAATCGGCCGCCGCCGAGCAACGCCGGGGTGACGAAATTGCCGATCGACAACACGAAGACGAAGACGGCGCCGGCGGCGATGCCGGGCACGGTCAGCGGCAGGATGACACGGCGGAATGTGGTGGCGGCCGAGGCGCCGAGATCGCGCGAGGCTTCGGCGAGTTCGGGGTTGAGCCGCGACAGCGGCGCGTAGCAGGCGAGGATGACGAAGGGCAGATAGTTGTAGACGAGGCCGGCGATGACCGCGCCTTCGGTATAGAGCATTGACGGCGGTTCGCCGGTATAGCCGAACCAGCGCAGGAGCTGCGTGATCAGGCCTTCGCGGTTGAGCAGCACGATCCAGGCATAGGTGCGGATCAAATAGTTCGACCAGAACGGTAGCACGGCAAAGAACAGGAACACAGGCTGCCAGCGGCGCGGGGCAGCGGAGATGGCGTAGGCGGCGGCATAGCCGATCACCACCGCGATCAGGGTGGCGGTGCCGGCGATGCGCGCCGACTTCAGGAAAATGCCGGCATAGAGCGGGTCGAAGACCAGCCCGAAATTCTCCAGCGTGAAGGTGTAGTCGATGCCGCCATAAATGCCGCGGCGGACGAAGGCGAGCGCCAGCACCAGCGCGCACGGCACCACCATCAGCGCCGTCAACCAGACCAGAGCCGGGGCCATCAGCAGGGAGGAGCGAGAGGGGACGGAACGCAAGCTTGCTTCCAAGATGCTGCTGGAATGCCGCCTACTGCGCGGCCTTGATCTCGCTGACGATCTTGGAATAGTCGCGCTGGGCTTCGCCGACGTCACGCAGCTGCTCGAACTTGACGAGATCGGCCACCGGCATCGCCATGTTGGGGAATTTGGCCAGGAAATCGGCCGGCAGGCTTTCCATCGCCGGCTTGTTCGGCACCTTGTAGTCGATGTTCTGCGCCGCCCAGGCGTGGTTCTTGGCGTCGAGCATGAAGTTGATGAACTTGAAGGCGTCGTCCTTGTGCTCGGAAGCCTTCATCACCACCATCGTGTCGACCCAGAGGTCCGAACCTTCCTTCGGAATGACGTATTTGATCTCCGGCTTCTCGGCGATGCCGTAATTGCACCAGCCGTCCCAGGCCTGCACCATCAGCGCCTCGCCCGAAACCAGCTTGGAATAGAAGGTGGTGTCGTCATAGGCGAGCAAGGTCTTCTTTGCCGAGATCAAGAGGTCCTTGACCTCGGCCATCTTGGTCGGATCGGTCTCGTTGACTGAAAAGCCCTTGTCGAGCTGGCCGGCCGCCAGCAGCCAGCGATCGGTCGCCAGCATGGTGGTCTTGCCCTTCAGCGCGTCTGAAGGCGCGAGCAGATCGCTCCAGCTCGTCGGCGCCGTCTTGACCAGGTCCGAGCGGTAGCAGAGGCCGGTCGTGCCCCAGGTGTAGGGCACGGAGAAGGAGTTGCCGACATCGTGCGGCAGCTTGGTCGCTTCCGGGTAGAGGTTGGCGAGATTGGGGATCTTGGCGTGGTCCATCGGCTCGATCAGGCCGAGCTTGTTCAGCACCTCGGCAAAGGGCGAGGAGACGAAGACCACGTCATAGCCCTTGCCGCTGGCGGCGATCAGCTTGCCCATGATCTCTTCATTGGTGGCGTGCACCACCACTTCGCCGGAGACGCCGGTGGCGGTCTTGAAGGCGGCCATGGCATCGGGCGCCATGTAGCCGTCCCAGTTGGAGATGACGAGGTCGGCGGCGATTGCCGGCGCCGACAGCGCCATGGCAAGGCCGAGAGCGATTGAAGAGACCTTGAGCGCACGGCGTCGTGGGCTGGTAGCGGTCATGGCAGACTCCCGTTCCGGTTGATCGTCGAATTCTGTGCTGGACCGGGCGCGACCCATGCCGCTGCTTTCGATCCTGTTCCCTCGGTCTTTTTATCGCCGATTATCCTGACAGTACTATTGCAGAAAAAAGTACGTCAATCCATAATTTGCCAAGCGACCGAGGAATCTGGCCGATTGCGCTTGTGCCCGCGATCGGCCAAACCAATACGGTCATATCCATCCGCCGAGACAAGTCATGCAAGCCGCAGCCCGACGACCTCGCACCAACCATCTCGACCTGGCGCAGCGCATCCTGGATGTGGCGCGCCAGCGCGGCTTCGAGCCTGGCGCGCGCCTGCCCGAACAGCAGATCGCCTCGCTGTGCAATGTCTCGCGTACGCCGGTGCGGGCGGCACTCAGCCTGCTCGCGGAACGGGGCGTCGTGCGCTGGGAGGCCGATACCGGCTATCATCTGGCGGTCGACCTCGCGGCGCAGCCGGCCATCGCCGCCGAGCTTCCGAGCGCGGAGGAGGATGATCTGGCCGAGGCGATCCTGCGCGACCGGTCGGCGCGGCGGCTGGACCAGACAGTGACCGCCGCGGCGCTGATGCGACGCTACAGTGCTGATCGCAAGACGGTACTAAAAGCGCTTAATAAACTGACAGAGGAGAATCTGCTGGACCGCGCGCCCGGCCAATCCTGGCTTTTCCGGCGCACGCCCGACGATCCCGAGGCGCAAGGCGAAAGCTATGAGTTCCGCTTGCTGCTCGAGCCGGCGGCGATCCTGACGCCGGGATTCCGGCTGGACGGCGCGCGGGCGGCGGCGTTGCGCCAGGGCATGGACGCTCTGTCGGCGTTGCCGGATGCCGCCTTCGACACGCGTGAGTTCCAGCGGCTGGACATGGATTTCCACGGCATGATCGCCGAGGGCTGTGCCAACCGGTTCATCGCCGACGCGCTGGCCGATCATCTGCGCCTGCGCCGGCTGCCGGGCATCTATGCCGGGGTCAACGTCTTCCGGCTGCGGCAGTCCTTGCTGGAACACCTGAACATACTCGACCATCTCGAAAGCCGGCAGTATGAGGTGGCTGCCGATCTGCTTCGCATCCACCTGCGGCTCTCCCGCAACCAGCGACCGCAAGCGGCCAGCCGCGGGGCGCCCGCCCTGTTCGGCATGATCAGCCGGCCGGAATGAAGAGGATTAATTGACGCGTAGAGCCAGCCCGACCATCGCGCTGTTTCCCGAAGCAAGCTTCGGCGCCGCGTTGAATTGCGTCGGCATCGCGCAGGCCTTGCGGGCGCGGGGCGCCCGGCCCGTCTTCATCTGCCATGCCGGTTTCTCCGGCGTCTTTGCCGACTATGGTTTCCAGGAATACCAGCTGCCGACCGACGAGCCGCTGAGCGACAGCGAGCGCCAGAGCTACTGGCAGGCCTTCGTGCGCCGGCACCTGCCGCATTTTAGGCTCAGTCCGATCGACCAACTCGAAACCTATGTCGCGCCGACCTGGCAAGCGATTGTCGACACGGCGGTCAATGCCGAGGCGCCGCTGCGGCAATTGCTGGCGCGGCTGAAGCCCGACGCGGTGGTGCTCGACAATGTCATCATGTTTCCGGCGATCGCCGCCGCCGGCTGCCCCTGGGTACGCGTCGTCTCCTGCGCCGAGACCGAGCTGCCGGACGCCGAAGTACCGCCCTACCTTTCCGGCATGGCTGCCGATGACCCGCAACGCGCGGCGTTCGAGGCGCGCTATCTCTCGGCCTCGGCGCCGGCGCATGACCGCTTCAACCGCTTTCGCGTGGATGCCGGCCTGGCGCCATTGCCCAAGGGCCTGTTCCTGGAGGCTTCGCCCGACCTCAACCTGCTGCTGACGCCGTCGATCGTGCGGCGCGAGCGGGCCAAACCGCTCGATCCCGCCCGATTCGTCTATCTCGAAGGCTGCGTGCGCTCGGAAGGGCCGTTCGAGGTGCCGGTGTTTCCGCGCAATGGCGGGCCGCTGGTCTATGTCAGCTTCGGCAGTTTAGGGGCCATGGATGTCGGACTGATCGAACGCATGCTTGCCGTGTTCGACAGGCTGCCGGCGCGCTTCATCGTCAATGTCGGCGGCCTGCGCGACGCCTATCGCGCGGTGCCGGACAATGTCTATCTCGACGCCTGGTTTCCGCAGCCTTCGGTGGTGGCGAAGTCGGACCTGTTCATCCACCACGGCGGCAACAACAGCTTTTGCGAGGCGCTGCGCTTCGGCGTGCCGTCGCTGATCATGCCCTATTGCTGGGACGGACATGACAATGCGCGCCGCGCCGGCGAGACCGGCACCGGCGATCATATCGGCCGGGATGCCTGGACTGAAGGAGTATTGGAGAGAGCCATTCTCGGCCTGCTGGCCGACGACGCCATGCGCGCCCGCCTGAGGGACAACGCAGCCCAAATGGCGCTGCAACCCGGAACGGACGTGGCCGCGCAAGCCATACTCTCTCTGATACGGACTTGAACGACATGCTTGATAAGAACACGAATACCGCGACCAACGATCCCAGGGCCTGGTTGGCACAGCACGGCATCAACGAGGTCGAATGCCTGGTGCCGGACATGAACGGCGTGCTGCGCGGCAAGGCGCTGCCGACGGTCAAATTCCTCAAGGCGCTGGAAGACCGCGCGCTGTATCTGCCGAGCAGCGCCTTTCTCGTCAGCATCGACGGCCGCTATTCCGGCTCGATCGACGAGGGCTTTGCCTATTCGGATCCGGACATGCGCATGGTGCCTGACGTCTCGACGTTGTGCCTGGCGCCGGGCGCCGGGCCAGGGAAGGCCTATGTCTTCGCCGACGCCTTCCACATGGATGGCCGGCCATGGATGGCCTCGCCGCGGCATGTGTTGCGCGCCGTGCTCGATCTCTACCGCCAGCGCGGCTGGCGCGCGGTGGTGGCGCCGGAGGTCGAATTCTATCTGACCGCGCCCAACCCGGATCCGGACAGGCCGCTGATCGCGCCGGTCGGGGCGAATGGCCGTGCCGAGGGCGTGCAGCATCCCTATGACATGGCGGCGCTGGAAGAATTCGAGCCGGTGATCCGGCGCGTCTACGACTATGCCGCGGCCGCCGGGCTGCCGCTCGATACGCTGATCCATGAATCGGGCACGGCGCAGCTGGAGATCAACCTCCTGCATGGCGACGCGCTGCCATTGGCCGACCAGGTGCTTTTGTTCAAGCGGCTGACGCGCCAGGCCGCGCAGCAATGCGGCATGCATGCCACCTTCATGGCCAAGCCGATCGCGGCCCAGGCGGGCAGCTCGATGCATCTGCACATGTCCGTTGTCGATGAGGCGGGCAATGCGCTGTTTGCCGGCGACGATGATGCCGACACCGAGATGTTCGGCCATTTCATCGGCGGCCTGCAGACATATGTGCCGGAAATCATGCCGCTGTTCGCGCCCAATGTGAATTCGTTCCGCCGCATAAGGCCGAACCACAGCGCGCCGGCCAACATCGAATGGTCGCATGACAACCGCTCCTGCGGCTTGCGCGTGCCGGCCGGCGGCCGTTCGGCGCGGCGGGTGGAGAACCGTTTGCCGGGCGCCGATTCCAATCCCTATCTGGCGATCGCCGGCTCGCTGCTCGCCGGTTATCTCGGCGTCGAGCAGAAACTCGCGCGCTCGGCCGAAGCTTCGGGCAATGCCTACAAGATCAAGAGCACGCTGCCCAAGACCATGGAGGAGGCGCTCGATCGCTTCACCGCCTGTGAGCCAGTGCGCAAACTGCTCGGCGAGGATTTCTTCCAGACCTATCTGCGCGTCAAGAGCGTCGAGCTCGACCTGTTCCAGAGCGTGGTGACGAGCTGGGAACGCGATCACCTGCTGCTGAAGGTGTGATCATGGCATCTTCAACAGGTTTCAATTCCGGTCTCGATATCGGCAAATCCTACTATGTCGCCACCGCCAATCCGGCGCCGGACCATCCGGCGCTTGCCGGCGATGTCGAAGCCGATCTGGTTGTCGTCGGCGGCGGCTGCACCGGCCTGTCGGCTGCTCTTCACGCCGCCGAGCGCGGCCTGAAGGTGGTGCTGCTCGAAGGCGGCAGGATCGGCTGGGGCGCATCGGGCCGCAATGGCGGCCAGATGATCCCCGGCCTGCGCAAGGGCGCCAAGGGCCTGGTCAAGCTTTACGGGCCGGAGCGGGCGAAGGTGCTGTTCGACCTTGCCTTCGAAGCGCGCGGCCTGGTGCTCGACATCATCGAGCGCCACGCCATCGACTGCGATCTCAGGCTCACCGGCCATCTGGTCGGCGCCGTCAACGGCTCCGATCTCAAGGATTTGGAGGAAGAGGCCAAGTGCCTCGACAGCGTGATGAAATTCCGCGACGTCGAGATCCTGTCGGCAGCCGACGCCCGGGCCAAGGTCGACACCGCATATCATGGCGCGATGTATGAGCCGCTTGGCGGCCACATGCATCCGCTGAACTACACGCTTGGCCTTGCCCGCGCGGCGGTGGCCGCCGGCGTCACCATTCACGAGAATTCGGTGGCGGTGAAGCTGGAGCGCGAGCCTTCGATCCGGGTCTCGACATCGAATGGCTCGGTGCGCGCAAAACATGTCGTGCTGGCGGGCGATGCGCTGCTCAATGGGCTGGAGCCGCGCGTCAACAGCCGCATCATGCCGGTCGGCAATTACATCGTCGCCACCGAGCCGCTGGAAGGCAAGCGCAACGTCATCCCGGCCAATGTCGCGGTCTCCGACACACGCTTCGTCGTCAATTACTATCGTATGTCGGCGGATGGACGGCTGCTGTTCGGCGGCGGCGAGCGCTACACGCCGTCGCCGCCGGCCGACATTGCCGGCTTCGTGCGGCCTCACATGGAAGCCACCTTCCCGCAGCTCAGGGGCTGCCGCATCGATCATGCCTGGGGCGGGCTGGTGTCGGTGACGACATCGCGGCTGCCGCATGTCGGGCACTATGGCGAGGTCTATTTCGCGCATGGCTATTCCGGCAAGGGCGTCATCCTGTCGACGCTGTCGGGCAAGCTTTTGGCCGAAGCCATCACCGGCGACGCCTCGCGGCTCGACCTGTTCTCGACGCTGACGCCGCTGCCGTTCCCCGGCGGCACGGCGCTGCGCGGGCCGCTCTATGTGCTGGGCATGCTTTGGTACGCGATGCGAGACAGGATCAAGCACTGAGGGTGCAACTATCGGAGGCTGGCCCGCCGGCGTTCGACCTCTTAGACCACAAAAAAATCCTCGATGCGCTGTCTGGCTCCAAGCAGCGCCGGCAGGATTTCCCGCTCCATCTCGGCGACGGTAAACCGCGCCGACTGGGTCGAGACGTTGATGGCCGCGACCGTTTTGCCAGCGCGGTCGCGGATCGGCACGGCGATGGAGCGCAGGCCGAGTTCCAGCTCCTCGTCGACGATGGCAAAGCCGTTCGCCTTCGCCTTGCCGATGGCCCCGGCCAGCAGCCCGATGTCGGTGATCGTCTTCGGCGTCCGTCTCTCGATGGTCGCCTGGTGCAGAAATTCGTCGAGTTCCTCCGGCGCCAGGCCGGCGAGCAGCATGCGCCCCATCGAGGTGCAATAGGCGGGCAGCCTGGTGCCGACATCGAGCGAGACGCTGAGGATGCGCCGGCCAGGAATGCGGGCGACATAGACGACATCCTGGCCCGACAGGATCGCCGCAGAGCAGGCCTCGTTCAGCTGCGCGGCGACCGCGCGCATGATCGGCGCGGCGAAGCTCCACAGCGAGCCGCCACCGAGCCATGTGCGGGCAACGGCCAGCAGGCGCGGCGACAGCGAGAACACACGGCCGTCCTGGGTGGCATAGCCTGATGCGACAAGCGTCAGCAGGAAACGGCGGGCGCCGGCCCGGGTCAGGCCGGCTTGCTGGGCCATTTCCGTCAGCGTCATGCCGGAGGGGTGGCGGGCGAGGATCTCCATGACCGCAAGGCCGCGCTCGAGCGAGCCGACATGATCACGGGAAGCGGCTTCTTCGCCCATCTCACCTCCGCCAAAGGTATCGACGCCCGGATTGACTCCATGACCTTACCCGGCGTAGAAAGTTTCGCATACAAAACATAAGTTCGCAATACGAACTTTTGGACCGGGAGTCGACGATGGTCAAGTTCCTGCCGCTCAAACAGGCCGTGGCCGAGAATTTGAACGATGGCGACTCCGTCGCCTTCGAGGGCTTCACCCACCTGATCCCGACAGCCGCTGCGCATGAGGCGATTCGCCAGGGGTTTCGCGACCTGACCCTGATCCGCATGACGCCGGACCTGATCTACGACCAGATGATCGGCATGGGCATGGCGAAGAAGATCGTCTTCTCCTATGTCGGCAATCCCGGTGTCGGCCTGCTGCGGCGCGCCCGCGATTCCATCGAGAACGGTTTTCCCCGGACGATCGAGGTCGAGGAGCACAGCCATGCCGGCATGGCCAACGCCTATGAGGCGGGCGCGGCCGGCCTGCCCTGCGCGGTGTTCCGCGGCTATCGCGGCGCAGGCCTTGCCGCGGTCAACCCGAACATCAAGTCGGTCACCTGTCCGTTCACCGGCGAGGTGCTGGCGGCCGTTCCCTCAATTCGGCCTGACGTCACCTTCATCCATGCGCAGAAGGCCGACAGGAAAGGCAATGTGCTGGTCGAGGGCATCATCGGCATCCAGAAGGAGGCCGTGCTGGCGGCCAGGCGCGCCGTGGTGACGGTGGAGGAGGTGGTCGACAATTTCGACGATCTGCACCCCAATCTGACCGTGCTGCCGCGCTGGACGATCGCGGCGATCTCGGTGGTGCCCGGCGGCTCGCATCCGTCCTATGCCCATGGCTATTACGCGCGCGACAACGCCGCCTATCTCGAATGGGACGCGATCGCCGCCGACCGCGAGAAGTTCCAGGCCTGGATGCAGGCGAATGTCATCGAAAAGAGCGCCGACGATTTCGCTGGCCGCGTCGAGCATCTGAGGAAAGCTGCATGAGCGACAATCCGGGCTTCACCCCCAACGAGATGATGACGATCGCCGCCAGCCGCGCGCTGCGCAATGACGATGTCTGCTTCGTCGGCATCGGCGCGCCGTCCGCCGCCTGCAACGTGGCGCGGCTGACGCATGCGCCTGACATCACGCTGATCTACGAGAGCGGCACGATCGGCACCGCGCCTGACGTGCTGCCGCTGTCGATCGGCGATGGCGAATTGTGCGAGACCGCCGTCACTACCGTCGCGGTGCCGGAAATGTTCCGCTACTGGCTGCAAGGCGGCCGCATCTCGATCGGTTTCCTCGGTGCCGCGCAGCTCGACAAGTTCGGCAATATCAACACCACGGTCATCGGCGACTATGTCCATCCCAAGACAAGGCTCCCCGGCGGCGGCGGCGCGCCGGAGATCGCGACCTCGTCGAAGGAGATCTACATCACCATGGCGCAAACCAGGCGCGGCATGGTCGAGAAGATCGACTTCTTCACCTCCTTCGGCCATGGCGAGGGCGGCGATCACCGCAAGCGGCTGGGCATCGACACCGCCGGGCCGACACTGCTGATCACCGATCTCGCCATCTGGAAGCCGGACCCGGTGACCAAGGAATTCACGGTCGTGTCGCTGCATCCCGGCGTCACCCGCCAGCAGGTGCAGGACAGCTGTGGCTGGGTGGTTAAGTTCGCCGAGGCGCTTGACGAAACACCGGCGCCAAGCGAACTCGAACTCAATACATTGCGCGACCTGCAGGCCCGCACCAAGGCGGCGCATGAGGGAACCGGAAAAGCAAAGGCTGCATGACATGGCCGAGGCCTATATCTGCGACTACATCCGCACGCCGATCGGCCGCTTCGGCGGTTCGCTGTCCTCGGTGCGATCAGACGATCTCGGCGCCATACCGCTGAAGGCGCTGGTCGAGCGCAATGCCGGCATCGACTGGCAGGCGGTGGACGACGTCGTCTATGGCTGCGCCAACCAGGCCGGAGAGGACAACCGCAACGTAGCGCGCATGGCGCTGTTGCTGGCGGGCCTGCCAAAGGAAATCCCGGGTTCGACCGTCAATCGCCTGTGTGGTTCGGGCATGGATGCGCTGACCATTGCCGCGCGGGCCATCAAGGCCGGCGAAGCGGAATTGATGATCGCCGGCGGCGTCGAATCGATGAGCCGGGCGCCCTTCGTCATGCCCAAGGCCGACACCGCGTTCTCGCGCAATGCCGAGATTTACGACACCACCATCGGCTGGCGTTTCGTCAACCCGCTGATGAAGAAGCAGTATGGCGTCGATTCGATGCCGGAAACCGGCGAGAACGTGGCAGAAGAATTCGCCGTTACCCGCGCGGCCCAGGACGCCTTTGCCGTGCGCAGCCAGGACAAGGCTGTCGCGGCACAGACCAATGGCCGCCTGGCCAAGGAAATCACTCCGGTGACCATCCCGCAGCGCAAGGGCGATGCGGTGATGGTCTCGAAAGACGAACATCCACGCGCCGGCACGACGGTCGAGGCGCTGGCCAAGCTGCCGACGCCGTTCCGCCAGGACGGCACGGTGACCGCCGGCAATGCCTCCGGCGTCAATGACGGCGCGGCGGCGCTGATCGTTGCTTCCGAGGCCGCGATAAAGAAATACGGCCTGGCGCCGATCGCCCGCATCCTTGGCGGCGCCGCCGCCGGCGTTGCGCCGCGCATCATGGGCATCGGCCCGGCGCCGGCGACGCAGAAACTTTGCGCGCGGCTTGGCCTGACGCCGCGACAGTTCGATGTCATCGAGCTCAACGAAGCCTTTGCCTCGCAAGGCATCGCCGTGCTGCGCCAGCTCGGCATTGCCGAGGATGCCGAACACGTCAACCCGAATGGCGGCGCCATCGCGCTCGGCCATCCGCTGGGCATGTCGGGCGCGCGCATCTCGGGCACGGCGGCCCTGGAGCTGCGTGAGCGCGGCGGCCGCTACGGCCTGGCGACGATGTGCATCGGCGTCGGCCAGGGCATCGCCATCGCGCTCGAACGGGCCTGACCGCCGCCTGCCGTTTGGCCAGCGAGAATCAGGGCTGGATTCGGCGTGTCGCCAAATTTGACCATGTGGACAAAAGTCCGGACCCGTTCCATAGTTCCCCGTCTGATTTTTAGAACGGCCGGCTCGACACGGCTGTCAAACAGAGGGGACTGCAATGGAAAACCGGAAGAACAAATCTTCGTCGACACGCGAAGGGATTTCGCGGCGCAATGTGCTGGAGCTCGGCGCGCTTGGCCTGGCAGCGGCCATGCTGCCGGGTGCGGCCTTCGCCAAGGACAAGAAGCTGAAGGTGGCGGCGATCTTCGCCACGCCGATCGAGGAGCCGTGGGACAACCAGATCCATGTCGCCTTGCAGAAGGCGGAGAAGGAACTCGGCATCGAATACAAATGGTCGGAGAAGGTGCAGACCGCCGACTTCAGTCGCGTCATGCGCGAATATGCGCAGGGCGGCTACCAGCTGGTGCTGGGCGACGCCTTCGCCGCCGAGCGCGAATCGCGCCGCACCGCAAAACAATTCCCGAAGACCGCCTGGCTGTTCGGTTCGGGCGCCGGTCCGGCCGAACCCAATTTCGGCGTCTTCGACAACTGGATCCATGAGCCCGCCTATCTCTCCGGGATGATCGCCGGCAAGATGTCGAAATCAGGCACGGTCGGCGCCGTCGCGGCGATGGGCATTCCGGAAGTGAACCGGCTGGTCAACGCCTTCTTTGCCGGCGCCAAGGAGGTCAATCCGAACGTCAAGAAGAAGGTCGCCTTCATCGGTTCCTTCTTCGATCCGCCCAAGGCCAAGGAAGCCGCGGTGGCGCAGATCGATGCCGGCGTCGACGTCATCTATGCCGAGCGCTTCGGCGTCATCGAGGCGGCGGTCGAGAAGAAAATCCTCGCCATCTCCAACATGTCGGACCAGTCGAGCCTCGGCCCCGACACGGTCATCACCGGCCCGGTCTGGGACATGTATCCGACGGTCGAACAAGCGATCAAACTGGTCAAGGCCGGCGTCTACACCGCGCAGGACTATGGCGATTTCTCGCGTATGGCCAAGGGCGGTTCGTATCTCGCCCCCTACCACAAGTTCGACAAGACACTGCCGGCCGAGGTCAAGGATCTGGTCGAGAAGAAGAAGGCCGAGATCCTCGAAGGCAATTTCCGGGTGGACGTCGACGAGAACACGCCGGTTTCGGATTGAGGCTTGCTTTGAGGGGCGGTGCTAAGCGCCCCCCTCTGTCCTGCCGGACATCTCCCCCTCAAGGGGGGAGATTGGCAGCTTCACCCGAGTCACTTTTCTTTCGACCTAGAAAAACTGGCGAAAGCCGAAAGTGACATCCAATCTCCCCCCTTGAGGGGGAGATGGCCGGCAGGCCAGAGAGGGGTGCAGCGCCACCCGATCAGTCAAAGCTGAATCGTAAAGCCAATTCCGATCAGGAGTATCCTTGCCGACGCCCGCCCCACTCATCGAAATGCGCGGCATCACCAAGAGCTTCGGCGCCGTCAAGGCGAACGAGGCTGTCGACCTCAGCGTCGCGCCTGGTGAAATCCTCGGCCTGCTGGGCGAGAACGGCGCCGGCAAGACGACGCTGATGAATGTGCTGTTCGGCGCCTACGCGCCGGATGCCGGGGAAATCCTGATCCAGGGGCAGCCCGTGCGGATCACCAGTTCGGCCGATGCGCTGGCCGCCGGCATCGGCATGGTGCACCAGCATTTTCACCTGGCGCCACGGCTGACGGTGCTGGAGAACCTGCTCATCGGCATTCCCGGGAAATCGGGACGGATCGACCGCGCCGGCGGGCTGGCGCGGCTGGCCGAAATCGGCCGCCAGCATGGACTGACGCTCGATCCCGACCTGCCGGTCTCGGCGCTGTCGGTCGGCGAACAGCAGCGGCTCGAGATCGTCAAGGCGCTGTTTCGCGGCGCAAAGCTTTTGATCCTCGACGAGCCGACGGCGGTGCTGGCGCCGAGCGAGGTCGACGGGCTGTTTTCAGCGCTGCGCTCGATGGCGGCGCAAGGTCTCGGCATCATCTTCATCTCGCACAAGCTCAACGAGGTGCGGGCGCTCACCCATCGCTGCACGGTGCTGCGGCATGGCCGTGTCGCCGGCCGCGTCGACGATCCTGCCAACACCACGTCCGCCGCCATGGCGCAGCTGATGTGCGGCCACGAGATCGTGCCGCCGGCCAGGGGGCCTTCGACGCCGGGCGAAGCGGTGCTGACGCTCGACGGCATTTCCACCTCGACGCATTCGGGAACCGCGCTGCGCGATGTTTCGCTTGCCGTCCGCTCCGGCGAGATTCTTGGCATTGCCGGCGTGTCGGGCAATGGCCAGCGGGCGCTCGCCGAAGTGATCTCCGGCGTGCGCGCGCCCGATGCCGGCCGGATGACGATCGCCGGCCAGACGGTTTCACGGTTTTCGCCGCGCGAGGTGCAGGCGCTTGGGCTTGGCCGCATCCCGGAGGACCGCATGACCACGGGTCTGGTCACCAATTTGCCGCTTGCCGATTCGATGGTGCTGCCACGCATCGGTACCGCCGCATTCAGCAGCAAAGGCCTGCTCAAGCCGGACGCGATCCGCACCTTCGCCGAAGAACAGATCAAGACCTATGACATCAGGTGCCCTGGACCGATGACGCGTGCCGGGGCGCTGTCCGGCGGCAATCTGCAGAAGGCGCTCCTGGCGCGCGAGCTTGCCTTCGACCCGAAGGTTTTGATCGTCTCTCAGCCGACGCGCGGCCTCGACATCGGGGCTGCCCGCTTCATCCACGAGAAGTTCCTCGACATGCGCGCCAAGGGCTGTGGCATCATCGTCATCGGCGAGGATCTCGAAGAGCTGCTGGCGCTCTGCGACCGCATCGCGGTGATGTATGAGGGCCGCATCGCCGGCACGCTCGACAGTGGTGATGCGACGATCGCGCGGCTCGGCCTGCTGATGACCGGAGCGGAGGGCCACGGCTGATGTTTCGCCTGGAAGTGCGCAACTCGACGCCGACCTGGTTCAATCTTGCGCTTCCGTTGGTGGCGATCGCGGCGACGCTTGTCCTGTGCAGCGGCCTGATCGCGCTGGCTGGCGCTGGCGTGCTCGAATCTTACGGCGTGATGTTCACGGCCTCGCTCGGCGACAGCTACGCCATCACCGAAACGCTGGTGCGCGCCGCACCGATGATCTTCACCGGACTGGCGGTCGCCGTCGCCTTCCGCGCCAAATTCTGGAACATCGGCGCCGAGGGCCAGTTGCTGGCCGGCGCCGTCGCCAGTTGCTTTGTCGGCGCCATCCCGATGCCGGGGGCGCTCGCCATGCTGTTGATGGCAATTGTCGGCGCCGCCGCCGGTGCCGCAGTCGCGTTGGTGCCGGCGACGCTACGGGTCAAATTCAAGGTCGACGATGTCGTCAGCTCGCTGCTGCTCAACTCGGTCATCTACTATGCGCTGATGGCGCTGATCGAAGGGCCGTGGAAGGACAGCTTCAGTGGCTATCCGATCTCGCCGCCAATCGAGGATTCGGCCAATTTCCCGGTGCTGGTCGAAGGCACGCGGCTGCATCTGGGCGTCATCGTGGCGCTGATCGCAGCACCTCTGATCTGGTTCCTCATCGCGCGCACCACGCTTGGTTTCCGCATCAGGGTCACCGGCGAGAACCCGGAAGCCGCCCGCTACGGCGGCATTCCTGTCGAGCGTGTGCTGCTCTCGACCGCGCTCATGTCCGGCGCGCTGGCGGGGCTCGCCGGCGTCGGCGAAGTCGGCGGCGTGCATTTCCAGGTGATGAGCGACATCTCGCCCGGCTACGGCTATTCCGGCATCGTCGTCGCCATGCTGGCGCGGCTCAATCCGCTGGGCGTGGTGCCGGCGGCGATCTTCCTCGCCGCCGTAATGACCGGCGCCGAGGCGATGTCGCGCGCGACCGGCGTGCCGGCGTTCCTCAGCGACGTCATCCAGGGCACCGCCTTGCTCGCCATGCTGGTGGCCCTGCTGTTTACCGCCTATCGCATTCGCCGTGTGGGGGCCGCCCGATGAGCGCGGTGCTGGAACAGATCTTCCAGGTCGGCTTTTTGGCCGCCATCATCCGCATCGCCACGCCGCTGGCCTTCGCCACGCTCGGCGAAATGTTCTCCGAGCGCGCCGGCGTGCTCAATCTCGGCATCGAAGGCATCATGCTGCTCTGCGCCATGACTGGCTTCACCGCCACCAGCCTCAGCGGCAGCCTGTGGCTCGGCGTCCTGGTGGCGGTGCTGACCGGGATGCTGATGGGCGCGCTGCATGCGCTGTTCACCGTGGCACTGGGCCTGAGCCAGCATGTCTGCGGCATCGGCGTGACTTTGTTCTCGTCGGGCCTTGCCTATTTCCTCTACCGGCTGATCTTCGGTCAGCAATCGGTGCCGCCTGCCATCAAGGGCTTTCAGACGCTGCCGATCCCGGTTCTATCGGACATTCCGGTGCTCGGGCCGGCGGTGTTCAACCAGTTCGCGCTGGTCTACATGGCGATCATCACCATACCGCTCGCGGCCTTCGTGCTTTACCGCACCCCCTGGGGCCTGTCGGTGCGCATGGTCGGTGAGAACCCGCGCGCCGCCGATTCGGCCGGCGTCAGCGTCATTGCCACGCGCTTCCAGGCCGTCATCCTCGGCGGCGCCCTGATGGGGCTGGCCGGCGCCTTCCTGTCGATGGCGCAGTTCAACGCCTTCACCTTCGGTGTCGTCTCCGGACGCGGCTGGGTGGCGATCGCGCTGGTGGTGTTCGGCCGCTGGGACCCGTGGCGCTCGGCGGGCGCGGCACTGCTGTTCGCCTTTGTCGATGCTCTGCAACTGCGCATGCAGGCGAGCGGGCTCGGGCACATCCCCTACGAAGCGTTCCTGATGCTGCCGTTCATCTTCACCATCGTCGCCATGGCGGTGATGTCGCGCAACGCGGTGGCGCCGTCGGCGTTGTTGAAGCCGTTTCGCAGGGAAGAGCGGTAGCGAGGCCCTTCTCCTGGAAAGCTCACATCGCCGTAAAACCATTGTCGACGAACAGATGCGCGCCGTTGACGAAGCTCGATTCGTCGCTGGCCAAATACAGCGCGGCCTTGGCCACCTCTTCCGGCTCGCCGATGCGGCCCTGCTGCGCAGCCAGTGCCGCGTCGGAGACGTCGACGCCGAGCTTGCCGAGGTCGGCGACCTCGCGCAGGCCGTGCGGTGTCCTGATAAAGCCGGGGCAGACGGCGTTGCAGCGGATGTTGCGGTCGCGGAACTCGACGGCAATGGCGCGGGCGAACATGTGGCAGGCGCCCTTGGTGGTGTCGTAGAGCACTTCGTTCGGTGTCGCCGCCACCGCCGAGATCGACGAGGTGCAGACGATCGAGCCGCCGCCCGCCGCGATCATGCCGGGCAGCACGGCGCGCGTCATCAGGAACATCGAACGCACATTGACGGCATGCAGCCAGTCCCATTCCTGCACGGTCGTCTCCAGGAACGGCTTTATCACGATGGTGCCGGCGTGATTGAACAGCACCGTGACCGGGCCGAGTTTTTCGGTCGCGCCCTTCACTGCCGCCTGAACCTGCGCCTCGTCTGACACGTCGGCGACAAAATGCTCGGCGACATGGCCGCGTGCACGGATTGCCGTCGCGGTGGCGGCGGCTGCCTCGCCATTGCGGTCGATGATCGCCACCTTGGCGCCTTCAGCCGCGAACAGTTCCGAGGCCGCTCCGCCCATTCCCGTCGCGCCGCCCGAAATGATGGCAACCTTGCCCGCCAGTCTTTCGCCCATTTCTATTCCCCTGTTCGACCCAGGTCGCATTTGCTTGTCGGGGGATGCTACCGCGCCCGCACAAGGCGGCCAATGGACCAATTGGGTGCAGCGGGAACAAGGCCGTAGGTCCATTCGGACGCGCCCGGAGGAAGGCTCATGCCCTGCCGATCAATTGCGCCGGCAAGCGATCCCAGCAATTCATGACCAACTTAACCCCTGGAGGGAGAAAATTATTCTGCCTACAGCGCAAAAATAGCAATCGACAAAGTCTACAAGTTTTATAGATTAACCGGCGAGACGGAGGTCGATATGTCCTATATCCAGAACGCTCAGACTGACAGCAGCGGCCAGAGGCTGGCCAATGCCCAGACCTTTCGCCCGGCCTATGCCGGAGCTTTCGCCTATCTCGTCTTTGCCCTTGCGTTCGTGTTCACCGGGGCCGTCGTTCTGGGCCTTATTCCCTAGGGCACCGGATCGACAGGGGCCAGCCGCCCCGCTGTATCAGGCAATCGGAGTTGAATGAACCGGATCCGGTGCGTTTGCGCGCGGCCGCGATTCGAATTTCAGCGCGTCCATGATTCCAGCGATGGAGGAGATGACAATGCCGATCGAATTCACCCATGTCCCTGGCAAGACCGCCGACGCCGCCATTCCGTTTTTCTATGATTTTGCCGAGACGGCGACCAAGCTCGGACTGATCGAAGATGGCGGCTTTCAGAAGATCGTCGTCGACGATTCGGCCGGGCTGCTGACCAATATGGATCTTGCCGCTCAGGTGCTCGACCGCACCGCCGCGCTCGAGGTCGTGCTGACCCACTGGGCAGGTGTCGTCGAGCCGACCGTGGCGGCCCGTCAGCTGGCATCGATAGATCGAAAAAGCGGCGGCCGGCTGGCGCTCCGGATGATCAGCGAGCCGTTGAACGATGACGATGCCGAGTCACGGCCGGTCGGGCACAGCGTCGTCTGGCAGCGCATCGACGAATATCTCGTGCTTTTGAAGCGGCTGTGGTCGAATGACCGACCCTTCGATCATGAAGGCGCCTTCTACAGTATCAAGGGCGGCTACGTGCCGCGCAAAGGCCCGCACGGCGCCGACCTGACCATCCGCATGGGCGGGCAATCAGGAACGGCGCTGAAAGTGGCCGGCCGGCATGCTGATGTCTTCGAACTGGCACCGGGCTCGATCGACGATGTCAGGCAGTTGATGGAGCGGGTGCGTGGCGCCGCGGCCGAACATGGCCGGGCCGGCAAACTGCGCTTCGCGCTTCCGGTGCGGATCCACCAGGGCGCTTCCGCCACCGGCCACAAGGCGGTCGACCTGTCCGGGCCGCCCGCCCAGGTCGCGTTGTCGCTGCTTGCCTATGCCGGGCTCGGGATCGATGAGTTCATGATCATCGGCGTCGACACGCCGCGCGAGATCGCGACGGCCGGCCGGGAAACGATCGCGCTGCTGCGCAACTCGCTGGCGCGCCGCGAACATGATGTTTTCCAGCCGGGGGCCTACGCGCCTCGCACGGGGCTGGAGACGCGTGCAGCAGGGTGAAGCCGATCAATCGTCTGCGTGATGCCTGTCGCCAAGCCGCGACAGACCATTGATGACGGCGGCCGAATCGGCCAGGACGCCGAAGACGCCGTCCTCGACCGTCACCATGTGCAGCGCCGCCTCGTGGGCTTGTCTGTCGCCGCTGGCGCAGGCGTCCGAGATCGTGAGGCACTGAAAGTTGCGGTCGCAGGCCTCGCGCAGCGTGGTGTGGACGCAGACGTCGGTCGTGCAGCCGGAAAACATGAGATGCGTGATGCCTTGCGCGCGCAGCACAAGCTCGAAATCCGTATAGGTGAAGGCGCTGTTGCAGGTCTTGTCGACGATTATGTCATCAGGCGCGACATCGATCTCCGGAACGATCTGGAACCCCGCCCCCGAGCGCAGCAGTATGTCTGTGCCGTCGAGACCGGAGCGCCTGCGGCGCCATTTCTCATAGGGCGTCATGTCGGCCATGTCGGCGCGATAGCCCTGCCTGGTGTGGATGACCGCGACGCCGGCTTTGCGCGCGGCTGATATCAGCCGGTTCACCGTGGGCAGGATCGCCCGCAGCGGCGAGGGGTCATACCCCTTTCTGGCGAAATAGCCCGTGGTCGACAGGAAATCCTGCTGCAGGTCGATGACGACAAGCGCCGTGTTTTCGGCCGCCAGCCTGCGGTCATACGGGAAGTCGAAGGGCGTTGCCTTGATCATCCGAGAGTGTCTCCTTGCCGATCGTGAGAGCCATCCTGACTGGCGAAGCTCAAGTCGTCCACTCAGGCCGCGGCTCTGACGCCAAGAAGCAGGATGTTCGGGCATCGTGCTGCCGCCGGCGAACGTCATCGGTCGTCCCGACGAATTGTTGACTGTTGCACTCATCTTCAATGTTGACTAGTAGAGCCATGTTTCATGCCCGGAGATCGGACCGCCGGGGTGGCGGAATAGGAAGCGGCCGGCCGTTGTGAGGACAAGGAAGAAGCTGTTGTTGTCTAGAACCAGTTTGCTGGCGGCGTTGGTCGCATCCGTCATCCTGTCGGTCGGCAGTGCATCGGCCCAGCAACAGCCGGCCAGCGCTGCCCCTGCGGCGGGGGCAGCGCCGGCGTCTACCGCACCGGCACCCGCCGCAACGGCCCCGGCCACATCAGGGCCCGCGACACCGCCGCCCGGCGCGCCAGCAGCTGTGGCGCCCGTCGCAGCAGCGCCGACGGGGGCGATGGAGCTGACCCTGCAGCACGATCTGTCGCCATGGGGCATGTTCATGGCGGCCGACATCATCGTGAAGGCGGTGATGATCGGACTGGCCTTCGCCTCGCTCGTCACCTGGACGATATGGCTGGCCAAATCGCTGGAGATTTTTGGCGGCAAGCTGCGCATCCGCCGTGCCGTTCGCGCGATCGGTGATGCCGCGACGCTGACGCAGGCGAGCCGCGCGCTCGATCGCAACGGCGGCCCCGGCGCGCTTCTGGTCAAGGCGGCGGAAGAAGAGACCGCACTCTCGGCCGGCGCGCTCGACCATGTCGGCGGCGACGGTTTGAAGGAACGGGTCACCTCGCGCCTGTCGCGCATCGAGGCGGCGGCGTCGCGGCGCATGTCGCGCGGCACAGGCGTGCTGGCGACGATTGGCTCCACCGCACCTTTCGTCGGCCTGTTCGGCACGGTCTGGGGCATCATGAACGCCTTCGTCGGCATTTCGCAGGCGCAAACCACCAATCTGGCAGTGGTCGCGCCGGGCATTGCCGAGGCGCTGCTGGCCACGGCGATGGGCCTCGTCGCGGCAATTCCAGCAGTGGTGGTCTACAATGTCTTCGCCCGCTCGATAGCCGGCTACCGCCAGATCCTCGCCGATGCCTCGGCGGGCGTCGAGAGGCTGGTCAGCCGCGACCTGGATTTCCGCACGGTCGCGCCGGCGACGGCGCTGGCGGCGGAGTAGCGACGCCATGGGAAGCAGAATCCGCCAGACCCTGGACGACGATCTCGAGGAGAGCCACGAGATCAACGTCACGCCCTTCATCGACGTCATCCTGGTGCTGCTGATCATCTTCATGGTCGCCGCGCCGCTGGCGACGGTGGACGTCAATGTCGACCTGCCGGGCTCGACGGCGACGCCCGCGCCGCGACCCGAAACGCCGCTGTTCCTGACCTTGAAGGATGATCTTACGCTGGCTATCGGCAATGACAGCGTGCCGCGTCCGGCCTTCGCGGCCACGTTGGACAGCAGGACCAGGGGTGACAAGCAGACGCGTATCTTCATGCGCGCCGACAAGGCGGTCGCCTATGGCGACCTGATGGAGACCATGAACCTGCTGCGCGGCGCCGGCTATCTGAAGATCGCGCTGGTCGGCCTGGAGACGGCGCCCGCGAGCGATGCGCCGGCACACGCGCCCGCGCGAACGGCGGCGCCATGACGCAGGCGGCGGCCCTGCCGACGACTTACCCGACGCGCTTCGGCTGGCGCGACCTTGGCTTGTGGACGGGTGCGGCGGCGCTGATGATTGGCGCCCATGTCGCGGTCGCCTATGCGGTGCAGAGCTTCAGTCCGATCGAGGTGGATGGCGGACCGCCGCCGGCTCCGGTGATCGAAATGGTGCCGATGGCGGTGATGCCGGCCGTGCCCGAACAGGCCGCGATGCTGGAAGCGGCGATGCCCGACCAGGCCGAACCAGCCGAGGAGGCCGAGAGGGTCGCCGAAGCCGAACCCGAGAAAATGGCCGAACAGACCGAACCGACAGCCGAGCAACCGGAAACGGTGCCGCCCGACGGGACCGAGCCGACCACGACAGCCGACGCCGAACCGATCGACCAGCCGCCGCCGGATCAGGTCGTTCCCGAAATCGTCGAAGCCGTGACGCCAGAGGTCGTCATTGCGTTGCCGCAGCCGAAGCCGGTCGAGAAAACCAAGGAAAAGAAACCGGCCCAGGCCAAGGCGAAAAAACCGGCCGAAAAGCCGAAGCCGCGGCCAAGGAAGGAAAAGGCCGAGCCGGCAAGGACGGTTGCCACCGCAAGCGCACAGACAAGGCCGGCGGCCAGGGCGGCCGCGCCGAAATCGGCGGCAGGGGTCTCGGGCATAGATCCGGCCAAGTGGGAATCCCGGCTGGCGTCGTGGATCAATCGGCACAAGCGTTATCCAAGTGCCGCGAAATCCAGGGGAGCGCAGGGCAATGTGAACGTGGCCTTCGCGGTGGACGCATCGGGCAGGGTGGTGTCTGCGCGCGTGGCCCGTTCTTCCGGCGATCCCGACCTCGACCGCGCCGCGCTCGCCGTGCTGCAGGGCGCAACGGTGCCGGCACCGCCGCCGGGACTTGGCTCGCGCGTCAGCCGCACGGCGCCGTTCGTGTTCAATTTGCGGGATTAGAGCAGAGGCCCGGCCCGATACTGGTGCTGTCCGATCTTTGTGAGGACCGCGGTCAGTGGCTCATCGAATGGCACAGCGCTTCGACCTGCTCCAGATAGAAGCGGCATTTCACGCGCAGTGTCCTGAGGTTCGGATCGTCGGCGCCGTTGATCTCGATGGTCTGCATCATGAAGTCGAAATGGGCGTGGAAGGCGTCCGCCGCGCCCCATAGGCTGTCTGCCTGCCAGGTGTCGGCCATCGCCAGGGAAATCATTTGCCGGGCCTCGGCGCGTGCGGCATCCGGCGATGCCGGCCGACGGGCGATCAGGGTCTGGAGCCGGCCGAAGACGCTGTCCGTGGCGTCGGCGCTCCTGATGGGTGCGATCATGTTCATTGGCGGATCCCCCTCGAATCTCTATGCATGAAGTCCATTTGCGGGCCGCGGGCGATCAAGGCGGGGGTCGCGATACCAGAGCGCGCAGGGCTAAGTGTTGCATCCGCTACGCTCTCCTTTGCTGAGCGTGGTTGTCCTTCGGCCTGGCATGCATCGGGTTGCCGCTGAGCTGCGCATGCCTTGCCGGCTGCGCGCCGCGCAGGACGTCGAAGGCTTCGGCATAGGCCATGCCGAGCAGGTAGGAGATCATGGGAAAACGGCTTGCTTCGGCCATCTGTACGAGCTCATTGCTCATCGTCGCGATATATTGAAGGCTATCGATCTCTGACTGACGTAGGGACTGATTGGCCACGTGCTTCTCCTGTCATCTGGTGGAACTCAGGGAACGCGTACTGGCTACACGGACATACTAAGACGGCTAATTAATGGACTGGCCCGCCGAATGCGGGTTTGGTTCCGGGGTCGAAAGGGTCAACGCATAGATGGGTGCATCGGTGAGGCGGTCGAGGCCGAGAAGACGCTTGATCGCCGAATGGCTGAGCGCTGCCGTGGGGCAGGCCGACAGACCATGCCTGGTCGCCGCCAGCATCATGTTCTGGCCGATATGGCCGGCCTCGATCAGCACGACGCGGTAGGCGTTGGCATCCTCATATTTCCACATGGTGCGGTCGAGCTTGGCGCAAAGCAGGATCAGGCAAGGCATGGCATCAGCCCATTCCTGCCCGCCGACCAGTTCGGAAATCCTCGGCAGATGGTTGGCCGAGATCCTGCCGAGGTCGTGATCGGCGGCGGAATAGTGGTAGACGCCGGGCTCCAGGCTCTCGACGCCAAGCGCAATCACATAGGCCTCGTAAGGATTGCGTGCGCCGCCCGAGGGGGTCATGCCCAGCGGCAGGGCGCCGACGCAGTTGCTGGTCTCGCCGGTGATGCCCATGCCCGCGAACAGGCAGTCGGAAAGCTGCCGCGCGGTGATCGTGGGGGCGGCCGCGGTGCGGTTGGTGCGGCGCCGCGCCATCAGGGTCAGGAGTTCGTTGTCGTCGAGCGCGTTCGGCAGCCGAATGGCGTCGGCGGCATTCTTGAGCATGAGGTCGGGCTGCGCGACATGGCCGGCGCGTTCGATTTGGCGGGCCTCGGCTTGCTCAATGGTCATGAAGTCCGAGTCCTGGACGCAGAAATGCATCAGCGCGGTCGGGATGCCCCAGTTCCACTGTCCGGAGAATCTTGTTTCCTGTTCGGCCAGCGGCGAACCGGCGGTGACCAGGGCGGAAAAATCCAGCAATTGCGGGACGACGGCGTTCAGGTCGGACCTCGACCATCCGTGAGCGCGCGCGATTTCCGCTGGGGAGGCCCATTCGTCCCAGGATGCGAGAAGACCGATCACCTCGGGGCTGCATTCGAAGACGCTTCGGGTCAGGAAATTGCAGGCCGTGACCTTGTTGGTCCCGGGATACAGGACGAGCGTTTTTGAAGAGCGCATTTTCATGATGCTGAATGCCGTTTTGCCAATGTGAGGCGCCGACAGGCGAACCGCCCATCGGCGCCGAACGACCTCAGCGCTTGTTGTAGTGCATGCCCTGCGAGAAGAAGACAGTCTGCGTGCCCGCCGCAACCGTCAGCTTCGGGGCATTGTTCACTTTCTTGGCCATTTTCGTCCCTTTTCCCGACCCCCAATGGGATCTGTTGAAAGATCCCCACAGCGGGATCCGCGTGAAGAAAGGTAAGGTCGAAAGAGTTAATGGTTTGTTAAAATTGTAGTAAAGCCGACGTGGTCTAAAATATCTTTCTTGGCGGTAAAGTCTAAAATATCGATTTTGCTCAGATACGGAGTAGGCAATCGCTAGCATACGCTTTTTTGGGATATTCTTATTCTTATTTAGCGTAACCGATCGACTAACCCAGCCCGTCTCGGGCGAGGCTGACGACGAGTTGATCGATGCCGGGATCGTCGAGCCCGACGACATGCGCCATGCGGATGGCATGCCGTGGCCGGATGCCGGACATATCCTGCCGCATGATGACCGATACGAATGCCGGCCCGGCCTCTGTCAGAAGCATGGCCTTGCCCGTCAGCACCGGTTCGGAGATCGGAGCCCATTGCACGGAGATCAGCGACGGTTCGCCGGTCTGGCGACGGTTGACGCCGCTGAAATAGATCCAGTTCAGGCGCGAGATCGCCACACCATAGTGGTTGCCGCGCGCCCGCGCCCATGTCGAGCCACGGCGCTCCGACCACCCGGTGACCCGGCGGAATGTGACCAGCTCGGCCTCGCGACGCACGAAGGTCACCGAACGCATCAAGAGGTCGGGACGGGTGGGGATCGAAAAGTAGGTGAAATAGGTACCGCCCGCGATCGACGGGGCGGGCGGGCGGATCATCTGGTTGAACAGACTTTCGGAAATCGGCGGCAGACCGGGAGCCCTGTGCTCGGGTGCGCCAGGGTCCTGGTAGAGTTCGGGCTCGTTGATGCGGAAGTAGTCGCAGATCAGCTTGGCGGTGGCCTTGTTCGGAACGGTCTGCCCTTGCAGGTACCGCTCGAACTGCGTGCGGTTGATACCCAACTCACGGCATACCGCACTAACGGAGGCATGGTTCTTGCAGAGCCGTCTGAGATTTGCAGCGAGGTTCTCGCGAATGGACACGTCTTTGCTTTCGCAGGCGAATTCTTCATTTCAACTCGGAATCCGTATAGCGCCTTCGGTCGCCCCCGCCGAAACGCCTTGTCACAACACACAGAAAAAACGATTTGAGAACGCCACTCTAATGGGGCGGCTTCCAAAAAAAATAGCGGCGATCCGGCAACGGCCATCGCCATAAGTCCAATTGACAATTGCCTGGCCCCGGAGGTCGCGAAATTGCCTGCGGCCTTTTTTGGGGTGACATTGGCGCGCGGCGCTGCATGGGACGACCATGCGTCCCGGCGGCGCGGCAGAAAAAGTGGAGAACCGACGACTTTGCTGGTGGAGCTGAGGGGGATCGAACCCCTGACCTCATCATTGCGAACGATGCGCTCTCCCAGCTGAGCTACAGCCCCGTTCCAGCAAGTGGCGCATTTATCGGGCGCGGCTGATTTCTGTCAAGGCTGCGTTGCCGAAATCCTCGTTGCCTGGCGCTTCGGTTGCCGGCCCTTGCCGGTTTGGCGTGCAATGGCTACATGTCGGCAACAATTGGAGACCGGCATGCTCGCCCTCATTCAAACCATCGTCATGGCGCTTGACCTCTACTGGTGGATCATCATCGCCTCGGCGATCTTTTCCTGGCTCTATGCCTTCAACGTCGTCAATTCGCGCAACCAGTTCGTCGGCAGCATCGGCAATATGCTCTACCGGCTGACCGAGCCGGCGCTGCGGCCGATCCGCCGCTTCATGCCGGACCTTGGCGGTATCGACATCTCGCCGATCATCCTGCTCTTGATCCTGTTCTTCGTCAGGCAGTTCATTCTCACCACGGTAGCACCGCTGGTGCTGTGAGTCTGCCGATCGCATGAGCGCGCCGTTCCGCATCCGTGAGAACGGCATCGACCTGTTCGTGCGGCTGACACCAAAATCTTCCGTGGACAGGTTGGAAGGTGTCGAAACGGCGGCGGACGGGCGAAGCCATTTCAAGGCGCGGGTCCGCGCCGTGCCGGAAAACGGCGCCGCCAATCACGCGCTGGAGAGGCTGGTGGCCAAGACGCTGGGTGTGCCGGCGTCGGCCGTTTCGGTGGTCGCCGGCGGCACGGCACGGCTCAAGACGCTGCGCATAGCCGGTGATCCGAAGGTGCTGGCACGGAGCGTCGAAGCACTCGGTCAATCCTCTGGCTGACGTTCAATCCCCCAATGGGAGCCTTGGATCGTCGACCTTCAGCGTGTTCACGCTCTGCTTGATGCGGCGCAAGTTCTCCAGCACCTTCGGACCGCGCGTCTCGGCAACCGATGTCACGATCATGTCGACGATCGCCAGCAGCGCGTAACGCGACGATGTCGGCTTGTAGATGTTGCCGTCCTCGAGCGGCTGCAAATGGATGACCGTGTCGGCGGCCTTGGCCAGCGCCGAATCGGGCGCGGTGATGGCGACCGTGGTGGCGCCATATTGCTGGGCCACCTGCACCGCCTCGATGACCGAGCGCGCATAGCCGGACACCGAAAAGGCGACCAGGGTGGTTTCCGATGTGGCTACGGCGGCATACATGCGCTGCAACTGGCCATCGATCTGCGCCAGCACCGGCAGGCCAAGGCGGAACAGCCGATTCTGCATCTCGGTCGCCATCATCGAGGAGATGCCGCCAGAGCCGATGCACAGCACATTGCCTGACGTCGCAAGCCGCTCGGCGACGGCGACCAGCGTCGTCATGTCGAGGTTCTCGCTGGCGCGCTGGATGGCCGAGATCGCCGCTTCGGTGATGGCCGAGGCGATGCGCTGTTCACGCGCGTCGCGGCTCAACGGTTCGGGCGACAGATACTGGCCGCCAATGGCGATGGCCTGGGCCAGGTAGAATTTGAAGTCGCGCAGGCCCTCGCAGCCGAGATTGCGGCAGAAGCGCGTCACCGTCGGTTCGCTGACGCCAACGCGCGCGGCAATCTCCGAGATTGCCGCCTTGGAAGCGAAATCGAGATCCGACAGCACAAGGCCGGCCAGCCGGCGATCCGACTTGGTGCCGTCCTGCGACACCAGCTGCAGCCGCGTGATGATGTCTGCCGGCGTCTTCATGTCTGTCGTTTCGTCTTCATGCCGTTGCCCCCGGGGCAGGCCTTATAGCGGCAGGCCGGTCGCCTTGTCGAACAGATGGATGTTGCCGGGATCGACCGAGACCGGCAGCAGGTCGCCCGGCTTGACCGGCACCCTGTCGCGGAACACGGCGCGCACCGTATCGGTGCCGATGGCGCCATAGACATGGGTCTCGGAGCCCGTCGGCTCGACGACATCCACCTTGAGCGCCATGGCGTCGGCGGCCTCGCCGATGATGAAGTGCTCGGGCCGGATACCGGCCTCCACAGCATTGCCAGCCGGTGCCGCCTTGCCGGCAAGCGCAAGCCGTCCGCCGCCGGCCGATTCGAACCAGCTTTTCTCGGGCGTCGCCTTGAGGGCGCCGGAGACAAAGCTCATCGAGGGGGAGCCAAGAAAGCCGGCGACGAACTTGTTGGCCGGCCGGTCATAGAGCTCAAGCGGGGCGCCGACCTGCTGGATCCGGCCGCGGTCCATCACGACGATGCGGTCGGCCATGGTCATGGCTTCGATCTGGTCGTGGGTGACATAGACGATGGTCGATTTCAGCCGCTGGTGCAGCGCCTTGATCTCGGTGCGCATCTGGACGCGCAACTGCGCGTCGAGATTGCTGAGCGGCTCGTCGAACAGGAACACCGAGGGTTCGCGCACAATGGCGCGGCCCATGGCGACGCGCTGACGCTGGCCGCCTGAGAGCTGGCGGGGATAGCGGTCGAGATAGGAGAAGAGGTTGAGCACCCCGGAGGCCTTCTTGACCTTGTCGTCGATGGCGGCACGGTTCTCGCCACGGATCTTCGGGCCGAAGCCGATATTGTCGGAGGCCTTCAAATGCGGGAACAGCGCATAGGACTGGAACACCATGGCGATGTTGCGCTGCTGTGGCGGCAGATCGTTGGCGCGCGTGCCGCCGATCATGAGGTCTCCGGAACTGATCGTCTCCAGGCCGGCCAGCATGCGCAGCAAGGTCGACTTGCCGCAGCCGGACGGGCCGACCAGCACCACGAACTCGCCGCTCCTGATGTCGAGGTTGATGTCCTCGAGGATCTTATGCTGGCCAAAGGATTTCGACAGGTTGCGAAACAGGACGTCGGTCATGGTCACGCTCCCAATATGTCGTCGATGAACGGCAGGCAGCCGGCGGTCAGTCCGGCATCCACGGGCATCACCACGCCTGTTACGCCCGATGCGCGGTCCGAGGCAAGGAAAGCCACGGCTTCAGCCACTTCCGCGGCGTCGACGATGCGGCCGAGCGGGTAGAGGCGCTTGAGCTTGCCCAGGATTTCCGGTTCCTTGGCCAGGCGATGGTCCCAGGCGGCGGTGCGGATCGATCCGGGACAGACGACATTGGCGCGCACGCCGCTGCGGCCGAGTTCGACGGCGATCGATTTGGCATAGGCGTTGATGCCGGCCTTGGCCGCGGCGTAGGCCGGATTGCCGAAATGCGCGATGGCGTTGACGGAGGAGATGAAGACGACGCTGCCTGACCCGCGCGCCGCCATCGCCTTGACGATAGGGTCGGCGAAAGTCATCACCCCGGTCAGATTGAGGTCGAGCTCGTGCTCGATCCTGTCGGCATCGAGCGCGGAAATCGTCTCGGCGCGCGTCCAGCCGGCATTGTTGATCAGGATATCGGGCACGCCGTCTCTGTCCAGCACAGCGGCGATCCCCGCCTCGATCGAAGCCCGGTCGAGAAGGTTGAAGACATGGCGCGAGGCAAGGTGCGGGCTTGCCAGCGCCTCCTGCGACTGGTCGCAGCCGACCACCCGTGCGCCCCTTCCGGCCAGCAATGCGACGATCGCCGAGCCAAGGCCGCCGCCGGCACCGGTGACGACGACAGAGCGGCCTTCGAATTCGGCTTTCGAAACCACGGCGCTTGCTCCTCCCGCAGGTCAGGCAGATGCCGGCAGGTTACTGAAACGAATGTAATTAAGCAACATGATAATCCGCTTGCATGCGCTGAATTCCTCGATAATGTAGGAAAGTCACATAAATCTTGTGCCCGTCATCGGCACAGGAGCGCAAATGCGCGGAACAATGGGAGAGATCAGATGAGCCTTGCCAAATGGACTGTCGGCCTGATGGCCGGAATGAGCATGCTGGCCTTCGCGGCGCAGGCGAATGCGGGTGAAGTGCGCGTCACCGTCGCCGAATACAGCGCCAAGACCGGTCCGTATTTCGAAGCGGTCAAGAAGGAATTCGAGGCCAAGAACCCCGGCATCACCATCAAGTTCGAGGTCGTGCCGTGGGATGTGCTGTTGCAGAAGCTGACCACCGACATCACCGCCGGCACCAATGCGGACCTGTCGATCATCGGCACGCGCTGGCTGATCGACTTCGTCCAGCAGGACGTCGCCGAACCGCTCGACAGCTACATCACGCCCGACTTCAAGGGCCGCTTCATCGACACCTTCCTGTCGCCCTCGATCATGGACGGCAAGACCTACGGCCTGCCGATCGCCGCTTCGGCGCGCGCGCTCTATTACAACAAGGAGCTGTTCGAGAAGGCCGGCATCGCCAAGCCGCCGGCGACCTGGACCGAACTGCAGGACGATGCGCGCAAGATCAAGGCGCTGGGGTCCGGCACCTTCGGCTTCGGCCTGCAGGGCAAGGAGATCGAGACCGACGTCTACTACTACTACGCCATGTGGTCGCAAGGCACCGAGATCCTCAACAAGGACGGCACGTCGGGCCTCGGCACGCCGGGCGCGCTCGAAGCCGCCAAGCTCTACAAGTCGATGATCGACGAGGGGCTGACCGAGCCAGGCGTGACCTCCAACAACCGCGAGGACGTGCAGAACCTGTTCAAGCAGGGCAAGGTCGGCATGATGATCACCGCACCCTTCCTGTCCAACCAGATCAAGGACGAGGCGCCGAAGCTGAAATACGGCGTGGCGGCCATTCCGGCCGGCCCGACCGGGGCGCGCGGGACCTATGGCGTCACCGATTCCATCATCATGTTCAAGAACTCCAAGAACAAGGATGAGGCCTGGAAGCTGCTCGACTTCCTGTTCACCACGGAACAGCGCGCCAAGTTCACGCAAGGCGAAGGCTTCCTGCCGGTGAACAAGGAAGAGGCCAAGATGGATTATTACGTCAACAATGCCGATCTCGCCGCCTTCACCGCGCTGCTGCCCGACGCTCGTTTCGCGCCGGTCATTCCGGGCTGGGAAGAGATCGCCCAGATCACGTCCGACGCCATGCAGAAGATCTATCTCGGCGGCGACCCCGAGGCAGGCCTGAAGGACGCGGCGGCGAAGGCCAACGCCGTGCTGAAGAAATAGGGGCCGTGCTGAAGAAATAGGGGCCGTGCTGAAGAAATAGGGGCCGTGCTGAAGAAATAGGGCGTATCTCCCTGCGCCCCGTGGCGCGCCCCAGACTCAGGCGG